>JAHEAK010000131.1 GCA_024642805.1 Kofleriaceae bacterium
ACGAGATCCCAATCCTGCTCCAGCAAGGCAGCGCGCATGGCCTCCGCCGTCTTGACTACCTTCGACTCCAGCGCAAAGGCTCCCCGGTTTAGCTCGATGCAAACCAGTTCTGCGTCGTTCTCATCGTCCTCGACCATCAGGACTCGAAGCGGCTCTCGAGCTGCCGGGGCTGTGTGATTACGCTCAAGAGCGTCTGTTCGTGTGAGATGTTTCATCTATGCTGGAAAATTACAGAGCTTCGTGGCAGTCGATTGCGCATGGCAAGCTATGGACGCCGCCGCGCCAAGCTTTGAGTAGTGGACCTAGGTTATCGGAGAGGCGGTCTCTGCGCCCGGAGAGGCATGGACGCTGCACATCACTCTCGTGCAATCCCGAAGGTCAGTTGCTTCTTGCATTGTAGTTATCATTTTTAGCAGAGGAGCCGCAACACCGTCCTAGCTGAAGCGCAGTGGAGAGCGTGATGCGTGTGAAGCTGAAGTGCGACGAGGCGCAAGCAGTGTGCTCTGCTGCGTACTACGTCATCTGATGTTTTTTTGTTACTGACAAGACAGGAACGAAAGAATTCGCGGCACACCTGGTATGTAATTTTTCATCGATGGTGGTGAACTTTTCCACGCGATGGTGCTCGCCGACGCGGCTACGAAAATTTCGCAAACGGCAAAATCTAACGCCGCGATAAGTGTTAGCGGAGGGTGTGGTTGATCTTGCGACCGTTGGCTTTGAGCTCGCGCAACTCACGCAGAGTCTTGGCTTCGGCCTGCTCAGCAACTTCCCTGGCCGCTTCCGCCTTGGCCTTCGCAGTTTCTGCGCGGTCGCGGGCTTGCTCTTCCGCACGGAGCGCTGCTTTGAGTTCCTCGCGAGTCATGGCGATGGTCTCGCGCCCGGCCTGAGCCTCTTGCGCAGCTTTGGCAGCTTCGTGTGCGGCTTTGGCGCGGGCGGCTTCCTTTTGCGTGACCACCTCGAGTTGTGCGCTCAGCTCCTCCTCTGCTGCCAGCGCCTCCTTCTCGGCCTGGCGGATCGTGAAGAGGGCAATCGAGCCGGCAACAATGAGCGCGGAGAGGACCACAAAGCCTGCGATGACCGCGCGGCGTTTGGCGCGCTGCGACTTGCTGGCGGCGGCCATCACGGCATCGAGAAAGGCATGCTCGCGGCCAGCTAGAGGGCCACCGTAGCGCTTGTGAAAACGCCTTGCCTCTTCCATGGCTTCACCGCGCCACAAGAGGCCGCTCGCTTTGCCCTTGTGCTCCCATTGCTTGGCGGCGGTGCGCAGCTGTTCGAGAAAGGCAGCATCTTCTTGGCCCTCGTCGAGCCAGAGCCGCAAGGTCGGCCATTGGCTGATGAGTGATTCGTGGACGATCTCGACCGCGGCGCTGTCGGAACCGCTGCGACTCTGCACAACCAAGAGGCGGGACTGCACCAGGTGCCGAACCAGTGCATCGATCTCTTCGGGGGCAGTTGCTAGTTGTTGCAGCTCGGCGATGTCGGTGATGGCTCGGGTTCGCTCGGGCGTGACCAAGCGCTGAAAGATCGCGCGCACCAGCGCTTGTTGGCGGCTACCGAGTGAAGCGAGCACTTCGTTGGCGTGGCTGGCAAGGGTCCCGGCGACGCCGCCCATGCTGCGGTAGCTTTCCTCCGAGAGCAGCTTGCGAGCCCGATCGCGACCATCCCACAGCTTGGCGGCGGCAAACTGCAAGAGGGGCAGGGCACCAGGCGTCGTGGCAAGGCTGTCGAGCATCTCGCTTACCAGACCTGGGCTCTCGTAGCTGTAGCCGAGCATCTCGATGGGCTGGATGAGAGCTTCTCTTAGTCCCTCGCGGTCGGGCGGCCGCAAGAAGAGCAGCCCCTGGCTGAGATCCTCAAGGAAGCTTGGGTGCTCGCCAACCCTATCTAAGAAGTCAGAGCGCATCGACACCACCAGGCGAAGTGGTGACGAGGCGTCGTCGGCGATGGCCGCCAGCGAGTGAACGAAGGCCTGGCGATCGTCTGCGCTCGGCACCAAGGTGTACAGCTCCTCGAACTGGTCGACGAAGAGCAAGATCTGGCTGTCCCTGGCACTGGCGCGCTGTCGCAAGAGCGAGCCAAGGTAGCCTGGTTGCTGACGCATGCGCGCGATCACGGCCTCCTGCGCAGCAATCGACTCGTCCAGGCTGGTCGAGTTCGAGTGGGTGAGCGGTTGCACGGCTTTGGCCAGGGTCGCTAAGGGATCGCGACCGGGGCGCAGGATCACGCTCTCCCAGGTTTCACCGGAGGCCTTCAGAGCGGGCAAGAGGCCCGCGCGCACCAGCGAGGACTTGCCGACACCCGAGGGACCGACGATGCCGAGCAGGGGCCGCTCGCGCAGGGCCTTCAGAGCCCGCGTGACATCGCGAGTGCGCCCAAAGAAACGATCGGCATCCGCCTCTTGAAAGGCCACCAGGCCGGGAAAGGGACTATCACCCTCGGCGAGCTTGCGGCCGCGACGTCCTGGTAAGAGATTCTCTAGTCCTTCCAGAAGTATGAGTGCCGTGGCGGTGCGGGTAGCGCGGGGCTTCTGCAAGCATCCATCCACGAGCGCAATCAGTTCCGCTGCTAGATCGGGGGCTCGACTGGCAAGACTTGGCATGGGCAGCTCGGGATGCGCCGCACTGTAGACCAGCTTGTGAGGTGTGTAGGGCGCCAGCGGATGCGCGCCCGCGAGCATCTCAAAAAGCAGAATACCTACGGCCCAAATATCGGAGAGGGAGTCGATCTGACCCTCGCCCCACTGCTCCGGTGACATATACGGCAAGGTGCCGACGATCGCGCCTTGCGCGGTCAGATGCATGTCACTCATGCTGGCCAACGCTGCCTCGGGAACGGGGGCGGCAGCGCTAGTCTCGTCACCAGTGGCGAGCAGCTTGGCAATGCCGAAGTCCAGCACCTTGATCTGCCCGGTGCTGGTGATGAAGATGTTGTCTGGCTTCAGGTCGCGGTGCACGATGCCAAACTCGTGGGCTCGCACCAGCGCGCGCACGACGGGCACCATGATTTCGATGACGCGCTGGGCCGATGGCCTGTCGTGCACGAGAAACTCGGCCAAGGACTCACCTTCGAGGTACTCCAGAGCCATGTAGGGGGTGCCGTCTAGCTCGTTGACCTCGTGAATGATGACGATGTTCTCGTGGCTAAGCTGTGCCGTCGTGCGTGCCTCGACCAGAAAGCGCGCGTTGAACTGCTCTGATTTGGAAGTTAGAAACTTGAGAGCGACGCGGCGGCCGAGCATGGTGTCGCGGGCGAGCACCACCGTGCCCATGCCGCCGCGACCGAGCTCACGAATGATTTCGTACTGGCGCACATGGCTGCCCGGCGTGAGAAGCTGCTCGTTGTTCACGGCGCGAGCACGTGCCTCCGCTGCCTGGCCGAGCAGGGTGCGCACGCTGCCCGCGGGTGTCTCGTCGACCTCGGTGAGCATTAGGTCCACCTCTCGCCTCTCGTAAGGCCTGCGCTCAGTGTCCTTGCTATCAGACATATTCGTAGCTATCTCCCGGCCGAGGCTTGCGCATAGCTGCTGAGCATGGCGTCCAGGGTGGCGTAGAGTTGCCCCGCCGATTCGCTCATCTGGCGCTCCTCGCGGGCGCACACCTGGACAAAGAGATTGCGAAACTCCGTGCGAAGCATGCTCTCCAACTGACCGACGCGGGCGTGCAAGGAGCTTCGCACTTGCTGCAAGTCGGTGGGCGCCGAGCCTTGGCGCTCCTCGAGATCCGAAGCCAGCAAGGCCTCTTGCAAGCCGAGCTGGGCCAGGTCGTCCTGGGTGCGTCGAATCTGCACGACCTTGGCGATGACCTCGTCTCGTTCTGGCGCACTGGCTGGCACGCTCTCGCAGAGCTCGAGGACAAGCTCTTCGACCTGCTTGGCAAGCGCGACCTGCTGCGAGCTGCGAAAGGCCTCGAGCTTGCCATCGAGGCTGGGCCAGACGGCGCGGGCCTGTGCCTTTGCATCGTGGCGCTCGATCGCGTGCAAGCCGGTGTCGGCCCTCGATGCAGTGTCTCCTTGCCGAGCAGGAGCCGATAAGCCCGTGGTCTCGAGCTCGCCGAGCAGCTGAGCAAAGTGGGAAGCGAGCTCTTGGGCGGAAGGGCGATGGGATGGATCCTTTGCCAGGCACGACTCGAGCAGGGAGTCGAGAGGACGCGGGATGAGCAGGTCGGGGCAACGCTCGCTCAAGAGCGTGGGCCTCTGGTGGCAGTGCGCTCGCACCATGGCGATCATGCCCGGATGCTCGCTCGGCCGAAACACTGGCTCTCCTGACAAGAGTTGGTAGGCCAAGCCGGCCAGAGCGTAGACATCGACGGCCCCGCTCAGCTCGGTTTCCGACTTGGCCTGCTCGGGCGCGAGGTAGAGCGGCGAACCGATGATCTGATCCTCGCGCGTGAGCTTGGTAATCGATGGGTTCTCGAGAAGTTTCACCAGACCAAAGTCGATGATCTTTGAGTGATCCGGTTGGTTGCCACGCAAGACCACGTTGGCGGGCTTGAGATCCCGATGCACGACCCCCTGCGAGTGCGCATAGTGCACGGCATCGGCGAGATCGGTGAGAACACGCAGGCCCGCGGCCAGCGACATTGGACCCGATTGACTGATAATCTGCGCCAGATCCTCGCCGTCGATGTATTCCATGGCGATGAACAGGCGGCCGTCACCAGCGCCGCCATCGAACTCGCCAAAATTCACGACCTCGATGATGTGCTCGTGATGCAGACGACTGAGCACTTTGGCCTCACGCCGAAAGCGCGCTTTGGCGTGCTCATCAGCGGCTTGCAAGCCGCCAATGACCTTTACGGCCCGCTCTACACCGATGGCCTCGTGATGGGCGAGGTAGACCTGGCCCATTCCGCCCTCGCCGAGCAGCTTTCGCACACGCATCCCGGCAATGACGCAGCCAACCAGCTCCTGCTCAGAAGCGGCACTAGGTGGGAGCGACTCCGGGTAGTTCTCAAAGGACCTCACGGAACTCTCTACGGTACCACGACGCGGGTTTTCGATGGGCCCAAGCTGCGCGGCCATAGGTGGGCGAAGATCGCGATACCCATCAGGTGGGATAGTGTCGTGCATCGGTGCACGAGCACATGCACGATACGCTTGGCTGCCCCCAAACGCTTGCGCGCCGAGTGCGCAGAAGCCTGATACGATCGCATTGGTGGGCCGACGACGCTATCTCTGGCAAGCGCTGAGCTTGGCCGCCTGGTTGGCCACAATCTTGGTCGTGGCCGAGGCCGGCGCGCAGGAGCGAGAGCGCAAGGACGATGCCGCGGGCGCCCAGGTCAAACCATGGGCCATCAATGTCAGCGAAGCAGCCAAGGCCCAGGCGCTGAGCATCTTCGAGAAGGGCAACGCATTCTTTGAACGCGAGCAATACAGCCAGGCTCTCAGCCAGTATCGCCAGGCCATCGACGTCTGGGATCACCCGGCCATTCGCTACAACATGGCGATCTGTTTCATCAACCTCGATCAGCCTCTCGAAGCCCAGAGCAATCTGGTCAAAGGCCTGGCGTACGGAGTAGAGCCGCTCGGTGATCGGCTCTTCGCCGAGGGCCGAACCTACATGAAGCTCCTCATGGGCCGGCTTTCAAGAGTTTCGATCACGGGCACGCAAGCGGATGCCGAGGTCAGTCTCGATGGCGAGGCTCTCTTTTCAGGCGTGGCCAGCGCCGAGCGCATCCTCATGCCCGGCAAGCATCAGCTCATCGCCAAGCACGGCCGCATGATGACCTACACCCGCGAACTGGTCCTAGAGGCCGGCAAGAAGACCGAGATCACGATCACCATGGTCGCTCTCACCGAGGGCGTGGCGATGCGGCGGCGCTGGCCGAGCTGGAAACCCTGGGCCCTCACCGGCACTGGCTTGGGCTTGCTCGCCTTCGGTGGCGTGGCCTATTGGCTTGCCGACTCCGATTTTGCCGACTTCGATGCCGGGGTTGCGCGCGAGTGCCCGCAAGGTTGTGATGAGAGTGAGCTCTCGTCCGCCACCCTCGACTTCGAGAGCCGCGGCAAGATCGAGAGCGTCAGCGCCACCTCGCTGCTCATCGCTGGCGGCGCCATCACCGGTGCCGGCCTGGTCATGTTCTTTCTCAATCGTCCGCAACCCTATTCGCTGGAAGGACGCGCCGCAGAGGGCGAAGCGTCGCTCGCGATCCTACCGGTGATAGCTCCCAGTGTTCTCGGTGTGAGCGGGGAGCTGCGATTCTAGGGATGAGAGTTATTCTCACTGCGCATGTGCTGCTGTGCCTTGTCGTCTGCGCGCTGGTGGGCGCGGCCTGCCAAGAGAGCGCATCGAGCCGCTGTGGTCGCTTCATCTGCCCAGCAGGCACGGTGTGCACGCCGAGCGCCGATAGCTGCGTTCTGCCCGAGCAAGTGACAAGCTGCACGGGGGCGGCGGAACAGAGCGAATGCTCCTATCCAGGAGTACCGGAAGGGCGCTGCTACGACGGGGTCTGCCTGCCAGCTGGCTGCGGCAACGGTGCCGTGGAGGGCGACGAAGAGTGCGATGACGGCAACCTTACGGCTGGTGATGGCTGTTCCGGCGCGTGCCTCTTCGAGGTGTGCGGCAACGCGGTCATCGATCTCATGAACTCCGACAATGGCCTCGTGCCCTCGGAAGAGTGCGACGACGGCGAGAACCATCTCAATCACGATGGCTGCGCGCGCGAGTGTGTGGCCGAGTTCTTGCGCTGGCAGGAGCGCGCCATCGCAGTGGCTCCGGCCAGTCAGCGCCACGCGATGGTCTATGACGCCGCCCGTGCTCGCGCCCTGCTCTTTGGCGGCAACAGCCAGTCCTTCAATCAACTGGGTGACACCTGGGAGTGGGACGGCGCCGACTTCACGCTGGTGACGCCAGCGAGCGATGTGGCACCGAGCGCTCGTGTTGCCTTGGCCATGGCCTACGACGCGGCTCGCGCCAGGGTCGTTCTCTTTGGTGGCACCGACGCTAGTGGCAACCTGGCTGACACCTGGGAATGGGACGGCTACCAGTGGATTCCAAAGACGCCGGCCAATTCGCCGCCGGCCCGTTCGACCCACGCCATGACCTACGATGCCGCGCGTGGGCGGGTGGTGCTCTTCGGCGGCGCGACCTCGTTTACCGACTCGCTTGCCGACACCTGGGAGTGGGATGGTACCGACTGGACGCAGATCGCCACGACCAGCGCGCCGAGCGCGCGCCGAGCTCACCAGATGGCCTATGACCCCATTCGCAATCGTGTGCTGCTCTTCGGTGGCGGCGATGATGCGGGTCGATTCGGCGACACCTGGGAGTGGAATGGCAGTAACTGGAGCGAGCGAACGCCAGCAAGCGCGCCACCGCCTCGCGAAGATCACGCCATGGCCTTCGATGCCAGTCGAAGCCGCGTGCTCCTCATGGGCGGCACTGGCAACGCTGGTCCGCTCGCTGACAGCTGGGAGTGGGACGGGACGACCTGGATCCAACAGGCGCCCGCAGGCTCGCCCACCGCTCGTCGCATGCACGCGATGGCCTATGATGCCGCGCGCGCCCGAATGGTGCTCTTCGGTGGTATCAGCGTGATCGATCTTCTGGGTGATCTGTGGGAGCGCGAAGGCAACGCCTGGTCGCTCATCGCCCCCGCCACGGCGAGCACACCGCCGTCGCGCACACAACATGCCATGGTGAGTCAGGCCGCGCGTGCTCAGGTCTTGCTCTTTGGTGGGCAGAGCGATGGCGCTCGCCTGGGAGACACATGGGAGTGGGATGGCGGCGCGTGGCGCAATCGAGCACCCGCCAGCGCACCGAGCGCTCGCGCAGAGCACGCGATGGCCTACGACAGCGTGCGTGCGCGCGCTGTGCTGGCCTTCGGAGTTGACGCCTCCGGTCTGCAAGACGACACCTGGGAATGGAACGGCACCACCTGGGCACAGATCACGCCCAGCGGGGTCGCACCGAGCGCGCGCAGCGGTCACGCCATGAGCTTCGATAGCGCGAACCAGCGGGTGCTCCTCTTTGGTGGCAGCGATGCCACTGGGCTGCGCGCCGATACCTGGGAGTGGGACGGCAGCGCGTGGACCGAGCGCACGTCGGTCAGTGCACCCTCGGCGCGCAAGGGACACGGCATGGCCTACGATGCGGCGGGCGGAGTGACGCTGCTCTTTGGCGGCAGCGACTCGAGCGGTCCGCTCGCGGATACCTGGGCCTGGGATGGCGACGAGTGGACACAGCTTACCAGCGCTGCACCGACACCGAGCGCGCGCGAAGAGCTCGGCATGATCTACGATCCCACCGCACGCCGGGTGCTGCTGGTCGGCGGCACGCATGCGACCACCGATACCGCCGTGGAGATCTGGGAATGGAACGGCAGCGAGTGGCAAGAGCGCGAATCGCTCAGCACAGAGCCTTCTGCCCGTGAGCAACACGCGCTGGCCTACGACCTAGCCCGCAGCCAGGTGCTCTTCTTCGGAGGCCTTGGCAGCGCACGACTCGGCGATACCTGGAGCTTGCAATACTCGGCAGGAGAGCGCGAGGTGTGCGCGAGCGGTCTCGATGGCGACGGCGATGGGCTCATCGGCTGCGAGGACCCCGACTGCTGGCCCTGGTGTCGCCCGCACTGTCCTCCCGACACCGCGGTGGCGTGGCCGAGCGAGTGCAGCACCGAGCTGCCGTATTGTGGCGATGGCATGTGCAACCCCTTGCTCGAATCGGCACGCCTTTGCCCGAGCGATGGCTGCGCGAGCGCGATTCGCTGCGGCGACTTCGTGTGCGAGGGCGGCGAGACCAGCGCATCCTGCCCTGGCGACTGCACGCTCTGAGCCCGAGTTCGTTCCGTGGCTAGTCGCGCGGACGCAGCTCTCGAAGAAGTTCTTCGAGGGCTTCGGCGAGACTGGTGAGCTCGTTCTCGCCCATCAGCGTGTCCATCGTCTCGGTGGTGAAGCTTGCAACCTTGGGAAAGAGATCCTCGAAGCGCTTCTGGCCCTTTGGCGTCAACCGAGCAATGACCTCGCGGTCCGACTCGCTGGACCGCTCACGAAGGGCCAGCCCCTTTTTCTCCATCGTGGTGCACACACGGGTGACATTGGAGGGGGTTGTGATCATGGCGTTGGCCAGATCCTTCATCCGCAACCCCTCGGTGTTGCCGAGGGCAGCAAGGAAGTCGAACTCGACAATGTTGGTTCCCAGCTTCTGCATGAAGTCCTTGTGTGCCTCTCGTAGAGCCGCGTTGGCGCGCATGACCGCACGGAGCACGCGCACTTGTGGGCGGTGACGTGCGGGTCTTTCGGTAAGGGACGGCTTGGACATCTACACGGCATTTTACTGAAAAATTTTCAACTAGTATATTTTAAAATTCAACTGTTGACATCGGTAGCATGTCTGTGTGAATAGTTCATTTGTAAACAGTCGATGAATCAACTCCGATGAGGACGACTTCAAATGAGCACGTTAGTAAGCAATTTCAATAATTTCAGCGTTCTTGTCCTGCTTGCGGCTTCGGTTGCCGGCTGCGGCACAACCTCTACCAACACCAAGGAGACCACAACGATGCAGACCCAAACCGATAACAGCAAAGCACCTTCCACCAAGGCTCCGACCATCACGGCCCCCGTGGTTGCGGCGGTCGTGAACCATCGGGTCACGGACTTCGACACCTGGAAAGCCGCCTTCGATGCCCACGCCGGTGCTCGTGCCGAGGCCGGCATCGTCAGCTCTCACATCAATCGCTCCGTGGACGATCCCAATCAGCTCTCCGTCTACTTGGCCGGCAGCGATGCGGCCAAGTTCGAGGCCTTCTTCACGAGCCCGGAACTCAAGTCCGCCATGTCGGAGGCCGGCGTCGAGGGCCCACCGACCATCACCATGTTGAGGCCCATCGAGGACCACAGTCAGAAGCGCGATCCACTCTTCGGCATGATCGTCGTGCATCCAGTGGCTGACTACGCCGCCTGGAAGAAGGTCTACGATGAAGTCGCCGGTCTGCGCCAAGAGCGAGGCATCGTCGGCGCTGCCGTCAATCAGGCTCTCGGTGATGCCAATCTCGTCATTGTTTATCACCAGGCCGAGAGTCTCGAGGCGCTGCAAGGCTTCGTGGGTTCCGACGAGCTCAAGGAAGCCATGGGGCGCGCCGGCGTCTCTGCTCCACCGAAGATCATGTTCTTCGAAGGCGCAGGCTGGGCGGCTAACTAGATCTGCTACTTATTCTGATTCGAGTGGGCGCTTGTGCCAGGCCCACTCGGCCAGTGTAGCCACCTCTTCGTCCGCAGGAGCTTGTCGTCATGGCGAGCGCCACCCTCGGCCCCTCTGAGCTTCACTGGCTTCACTGGCTTTGTCTGGCCCCACCACGTCGACGGGCATCGGCCCGGGGAAGGGTAGGGCAGAGCGTGTAGCGCTGCTCACTAGCAACTCAAGGCGAAATGGC
>JAHEAK010000752.1 GCA_024642805.1 Kofleriaceae bacterium
AGCCAAGCGCCGCAGCCTGAGGGTGGATGTCGGCAGAGATGCGGCGACGGCCAACTTCGCCCTCGAGTTCTAGGTACAACCGAGGCGCGGACCGAGGCGCGGGGCTAGGAACAAGTCCTAGAGACGCTTGCGCGCTTCTTTGGCTGAGCTCTGGGCTTCTTTGTGGCCAGGCGAGGCAGCAAGCACCTCGTTGTAGATGTCGAGGGCAGCGCGGTAGTCGCCCTTCTTGTAGTAGGCGTTGCCAAGGGCCATGCGAGCAGCCACGCCTTTGCCAGCCTTCTCGGCGTACTTGATGGCCAGGTCGGCGTTCTTGGTTTGGAAGGCCACATCCGCCAAACCAAGGTAGCCCTGCTGCTGACGATAATGCCCAGAGGCAACACGCTGGTAGATGGCGCGCGCCTCTTCCCATTGCATGTTTGCCACGTGGCCTTTGGCTTCGGAGAGCAGACGCCTGGCTTCCTTGTCGTTGCGTGGGGGCGCCGATTTGTTGCCGGCAACCGCCTTGGGCTCCGACTTTTTGCCGTTGTTCTCGGGGCTCTTGTTGGCAGGCGCGCCACCGTCAGCTTTGTTGCTGTCGATGGCCTGTGGCGCGACATCTTCGCTTGGGTTCTTCGGATTGGTCTCCGTCGCAAGCGCTTCTTCCGGGCTTTCGTCGTCCGCATTCGCGTTTGGCGTGGTCGCGTCATCGGCGTCCTCTGCGGCCGGAAGCAACTGCTCGCCGCTGGCACTGCGAGTGCGTTTGGCGCTGCCTTCGCCCTTGGCAACATAGAGGACAGCGGCACCCGCACTCACCAGCAGGGCCAGAAAGAGGAACCAGCCCAGCGCGCGCAGACCACCGCCACTGATATCCGGTACCGGCTCGTCCTCGTGCATGTCGAGGTCTAAAGGTGGTGGCGTGGCGACCCGCATCTCGCTCGAGGCTGCTCGCGGCTCTGCACTCGAGAGCTGGCGCGAGGGCGTGCGTGGATCTTGCGTGCGTGCCCGTGCGAGGCCGGCCTCGGTGCCGACGTTTCCAGTGATGGTTCCACTGTCGAAGCTATCGTCGTGAGAGATGCCAAGGATGCTGGCGACCGCGGCTCCGCGTCCCGCCAGGCACTTGGTGAGCTCGTACTCCAGTGCTTCCATCGAGGGTGGGCGATCATCTGGGCTGCGCGACATCGCTCGCATGAGCAAGGCTTCGACAGGCTCGGGAATCTCGGGACGAAGATGGCGCGCTGGCGTCGGCTCGAGCGTCGCCTTGCGCGTGAGAATCTCCATGAAGTTGGCGCCCTCGTAGGGTGGGCTGCCGGTCAACATCTCATAGAGAATCGCGCCCACCGCGTACACATCGCAGCGAGCGTCGGCGGGCTTGCCTGCAGCTTGCTCGGGAGCCATGTACTCGGGCGTACCCATGGCCATGCCGGGGCTGGTCAACTTCTTGACGCGCGCCTCTTCCGCTTCGCTGCTCTTGGCGATGCCGAAGTCGAGAACCTTGACGAAGTCAGAGGTGCCCTCGCGTGCGGTGAGAAAGATATTTTCTGGCTTCAGATCGCGATGGATGATGCCCGAGGCGTGCGCTGCCGAAAGTGCGCGACACACCTGGGTACAGATGTCGAGCGCGCGGCGAATGTCGATAGCGCCCTCGCGATCGATGACGTTGGCCAGCTCGACACCTTCGAGGTACTCCATGACGAAGTACACCGAACCATCGGATGTCGTGCCCGAGTCGGTGACGTCGACGATGTTCGGGTGACCAATCTTGGAGGCGGCGCGGGCCTCGCGGCGAAAGCGCTCGACCAGGTCCGGCATGCGACCGTAGACCGGGTGCAGGACTTTGATGGCGAATTTCTTGCCGATGTCGACGTGCTCGGCCAGGTAGACGCGGCCCATGCCGCCCTCGCCCAAGAGCCTCTCGACCTGGTAGCGGCCATCGAGGGTCTGTCCAACGATGTCGGTCTCGTCCTGCTCTTCGTCAACGCGAGCCGCCACAGCGGCCACACCCGTCGACGCTGGATGCGAAACGATGGTCGAACCGCCAGGCCCGGCGGTGGGCACATCGACGGCTACGCCACGCTGTGTCTTGTCGAGGGCGTCGACCAGGCGACGTCCTTTGTAGCCGCGGCGGTCGCTGGTGTCCTCGCCCTGATCGGGAGCGCGCCGGCCTTCATTGGGGCCATCGGTGTCCTGGCGACGATCCGAAACTTTCTCGAGAGTCTCGTAGACACTCTCCCCTGCCTCTTCGAGCAATCGCCGCAGCTCGTCGGTGGGTGGCAAGGTGTGCACGCGTTCGCGCGTCTGCTGCATGAGCGCGACGCGCTCCTCTTCCTCGCGAACAATGTCCTCGTCGAAGAGCTGACAGACGAACTTCTCGATGCGCTCGGTATCGGTGGCCGGATGGGCGACGGCGAGCCAGGCACCTAGCGCATCACGAAACTCAGCGGCATCGGCGTAGCGCTCATTGGGATCACTCTTGAGCGAGCGGATGACAATTTCGTCGAGCTCGACGGGCACTCGGGGAGCTCGCTGCGATGGTGCCTGCACCTCCGGATCCCTGGCGCGCTTGAGCAAGTCTTGCGGCTGCTCCTTTCCAGGCGGAAAGAGCTGTCGTCCCGTCAGAAGCTCCCAGAGCACGATGCCGGCCGCGTAGACATCCGAGCGGCCGTCCAGAGGCTCGCCGCGCGCCTGCTCCGGTGACATGTACGCCACCTTGCCGTAAATAATGCCGGGAACCGTCTTTTCGACTTTGAGGGTCGAGGAGGCCAAGCCAAAGTCGGTGAGCTTGACCTCGCCGGCATAGGAGACCAGCACATTGGGCGGCGAG
>JAHEAK010000753.1 GCA_024642805.1 Kofleriaceae bacterium
AGACCAGGCCCAGGTTGGCAAGGCCATGGAGAAGGCCGCTGACAAGATGCAAAAGGCCGAGGACAAGCGCCAGGAGCAAATGGACAAGCGCGTGGCCAAGCAAGAGGACAGCGTCCGCAAGCTCGAGAAGCAGCGCGATGAGAGCAAGGACGAAAAAGAACGCGAAGAGATGGTCCGCCGCCTCGAGAAAGAAAAGCGCGAGCTCAAGCGCCTGCAGCGCCAGAAGGAAGAACAAGAGAAGGAAACCAGCAAGCGCGAGCTCAAGCAGCTTCGCCGCAAGATGAAGGACGCCGCCAAGCAGCTGCAGAACCAACCCAAGGAAGAGCAGCAGCGTCAGAAGAGCCGTCGAGAGGTTTCCAAGAGCATGCGCGACATCGCTCGCAGCGCGGGCAAGGTAAGTCAGGACAAGCGCAAGATGGCCAACAAGCCCAAGGTCAACACGCAGATGTCTGACCTCAAAGAGGCCATGCGCCGCGCCAAGCGCAAAGGCAAGGACGGCCCCAAGAACAACTTCGGCCGCAACAAGGGACGCAAGCGCGACTTCGGGTCTCGTGCACGCGGTGGTCAAGGGCAGAAGGGCGCCTGGAAACCCGGTCAGGGCCAAAAGCCAGGCCAGGGCCAGGGGCAAGGCCAGGGTCAGGGCCAGGGCCAGGGTCAGGGCCAACAACCAGGCGGGCAGGATTACGGCGATGGTCACGACCCGAACGTCATGGGTGACCCGACCAAGATGAGCGGCAACACCAAGGACGAACAGCTACAAGGTCAGCGCGGCAAGGGTCCCTCGACCCGCGAGACCATTCTCACCGCCGCCCAGAAGGGCTTCGCCAACCGCGACTACCAGGACGTCTACGTCAAGTACAAGACCATCGTGGAAGAAGTCATCAAGGCCGAGAAGGTGCCTAGCGGCTACAAGCACTACGTGAAGCGCTACTTCCACACCATCAAACCCAATAACGAATAGCTACACGGGGCACGCCCCCTTCGACTCGAGCATCCAGGACCAGCACATGAACGAAACCCAAGCTGATAAGCGCCAACAGGCAACAACCGACGTCGGAGCATCCGTGGAAAGCTTCGTCGGCGACCTGCGACGACTCCGCGAGGAGATTGGCACGATGATCGTCGGCCAGGACGACATCGTCGAGGGTGTCATCATGGCAGTGCTCGGCGGCGGCCACGCTCTGCTCGAAGGTGTTCCTGGTCTGGGCAAGACCATGCTGGTCCGCACGCTGGCCGAATGTCTGCACGCCAACTTCTCGCGCATTCAGTTCACGCCCGACCTCATGCCCGCTGACATCGTCGGCACCAACATGATCGTCGAGAATGAGCAGGGCGGAAAGCACTTCGAGTTTCAGAACGGCCCCATCTTCGCCAACATCGTGCTTGCTGACGAGATCAACCGCGCCACGCCCAAGACCCAGAGCGCGCTGCTCGAAGCCATGCAGGATGGCTCGGTGACGGTTGGCAAGACGACCTATCAGCTCGAGCAGCCCTTCTTCGTGCTCGCCACGCAAAACCCTCTCGAGATGGAAGGTACCTATCCGCTTCCCGAGGCGCAGCTCGATCGCTTCTTCTTCAAGCTCAAGGTCGAGTTTCCCTCACGCCAGGATCTGCACACCATTCTCGAGCGCACGACCTCGCAAGACAAGCCGACCCCCAAGGCGGTGCTCGACAAAGCTCGCCTGGTCGAGATGCGCAACTTCGTGCGCCGCGTTCCGCTCAGCCACGAGATTCAGGACTACGCCATCCGCATGTTGCAGGCGACGCATCCAAACACGGATCAGAGCACCGACATGACCCAGAAGTACGTGCGCTACGGCGGATCGCCACGCGGTGTGCAGACCCTCATCCTCGCGTCCAAGATCCGCGCGCTTCTCGAAGGTCGCTTCGCCGTGGCTATCGACGACATCCGCCACGTCGCCCGCCCTGCCCTGCGACACCGCATCATGCTCAACTTCGAGGGCGAGGCTGAAGGCATCGATCCCGATGGCATCCTCGCCGACATCATCGAGCGCCTTCCCGAAGCCCTCTAGCCTAACGAGTCCCGGTCTTGGCAAAACGCGCAACGAAGCCCGCACAGGCAAAGGACGACCGCTCGTCGCTCTTTGACGAGGACTTCCTCAAAAAGCTCGAATACCTGCACATGGTGTCGCGAAAAACCTTCGTGGGCGCCAACCGTGCCGATCGGCGCATGCGCAAGATCGGCTCGGGTATCGAGTTCGCCGACCATCGCAAGTACTCGATGGGCGACGACTTTCGCTACATCGACTGGAACGTCTACGGCCGCATCGACAAGCTGCTCTTGCGCCTCTTCGAGGAGGAAGAGGATCTGCACATCTACATCCTGCTTGATGCCTCCAAGTCGATGCTCATCGGCGAGCCCATCAAGCTGCACTACGCCATGCAGATGGCCGCAGCGCTCACTTACATTGGCCTCGCAAACCTCGACCGTGTCGGCATCGTGCCCTTCTCCGACCGCTTGCACCCTGCACTGCCAGTGGCGCGCGGCAAACAGCGCATCTTCAAAGTCTTTGATTTCTTGCGCCAGGTGGAAGCGGGTGGCAACACCAAGCTCGACGTCGCCACCGACAAGTTCGTGCACCAGTACAAGCGCAAAGGCCTTGCCGTAGTCATCTCTGACTTCTATGACCCACAGGGCTTCGAAGAGGGCATCAATAGTCTGCGCTACAACGGCTTCGAGCCCTTCGTCCTGCAGATCTACGATCAGAAAGAGGTCAACCCGAACTTCCACGGCGACCTCACCCTGGTCGATTGCGAGACCGGCGTGGCCAAGGAG
>JAHEAK010000132.1 GCA_024642805.1 Kofleriaceae bacterium
TGGCGGTGTTGGTCGATGACTTGCTCGCCAAGACGCCTGGCGAGCGACCAGCGAATGCCAAGCTCGTGCTAGCCCGCCTGGAAGCTATCGAGGCGAAAGAGCTTGCCACCCTAAGGCGTTCCGAGAGCGGCACACTGTCTACGGCGGCCACCGAGTCGATGCAAGCTCGAGCGAGCGCAAGAGACGCAAGCGAGAGCGCAGCCCAAAGCTCGCAGTTGCTGCAGTCGGAGCGGCGAATACCCGTGGCGTCTCTCGCTCTGCTCGGAGCGCTCATGGCCTTGCTCTTTCTCTTGCGCGGTTCCGCTGCTGGCATCTTTGCTCTCGGTGACCAGCAGGAGTCATCGGAGCGACCGGCCAGCGCGCTCTTGCTGGCGGATGCCCCTGTTACGGCCGAAGACAAGGGCGTGTCTAAAGGTTCCGAATCGGGCACGCTCGCGAGCTCGGAACGCCCTCCAGCCAAGGGCTCAGCCCGTGATGCTGCGTTGGCCGATGAAGCCAGCCCTGGCCCGCAACGAGCGCTCATGGTGGCAGGCGAAGGCTATTCGCTGCGCGTCTTGATGCCCGAAGAGCTGCATGCCGAGCGCAACGCGCCGCTCGCTGTCGAGATTTGGGGGCCTGACGGCAGCCCATTGCAGGCGGAGGCCCTGGTCTTGATCTTCATCGAGGCCGACGGCGCCGAGCGCGGCGTTTCCGTGCCCAAAAGCAGTGTTCCGGGCCGATTCGAAATCACGCGCTCCTTCGCGGAGCAGGGCAGCTACGCGATGCGCATCTTGCCCGATGATGGCGCCGTCGATTTGCGCGTCCAGTTCGAGGTCGGCGAGGCCGAGCCTTCCCCCAATAGCTAGCCCGGGCATGCCGCGGGCGGTACATTCGGGACATGGACGTAGCCTCCTTGTTCCGCTGCCCTCAGTGTCACAAGTCCGAGCTTGCGCTGCACTCCAAGCAAATGATCTGCTCGGCCTGCAGTCACTCCCTGCCCAGTCGCGCGGGCTACTACGATTTCTTGAGTGCCACCCTCGACAAGCGAGTGGCGACCACCTCCGAGCAGAAACTCATGGAGAGCGAGTTGATAGCTCGCGTCTATGAGCGTTTTTGGCGGCCTGCCTTTGTTCGCGTGATGGCAGGCAAGGGCGCCGAAGGCTTGACCGGTGGCTTCTCAGGCGAGTTCTTCATTCACAAGAACTGCTTGAGCATGGATGAGAGGGAAGGACCGTGGCTCGACCTGAGCTGCGGACCAGGCACGTTTACGCGCGCCATGGCCTCGGCAAGTCCTGGCAGCTGGGTGGTCGGCCTGGATATCGCCCGCTCGATGGTCGAAGTAGCGGCGACACGCGGTCGCGGCTATGACAATTTGGTTTTCGTTCGCGGTGACGCCCACGAATTGCCACTGCGCAGCGGTTGCATGTCTGGGGTCAACAACAGCGGCGCGCTGCATGTCTACGATGATCCCGAGGCTGTCTTCAGCGAGATCCTGCGCGTGCTCATGCCGGGCGGGCTCTTCGTGGGCTCGACCTTCTCGCCGGCAAAATCCATGGTCGGCCGATTGATGTCGCAGGTGGGTGGCATTCGGCGCTTTCAACCCGCCGAGCTGCGCGCCTGGCTCTCGCGCATTGGCTTTGCCGACTACGAAGAGGTGCGCCTTGGCGATGCCTTCATCTTTCGGGTTCGCAAGCCGTGAGCTCGCCCGCGGACCTGCGTACGGCTCTCTTGTACATGAAGGGGCAGGACCAGCTGCTCATTGTCAGCGCGCGTTTGGTCGCGCACGGATTTCATGTCGTGGCCGCTGGATCACTCGACGAGTGCAGGCGCGCGCTAGAGCAGCACGAGCTTGCATGCGCCTTCGTTGAGCTCGATGCCCAGCACGCACAGGATGTGCTTGTCATCGACGAGCTTCGTAATCACCTTGCCGACGCGCCCATTGTGGTGCTCTGTGCCCTCGACGAGCCCGGCGCATGGGCTGCGGGTCGCCATGCCGGAGCCGACCATCATCTACCCACCCCCGTGAACAGCGAAAAGCTCGAGAGCCTGGTCGCCGAGCTTCACAGTCAGCTGGATGCGGCCAGGACCTTTCTCTCAGGGCCACTTCTCAGCGACCAATCGCCCGATCTCGAGGGCTCTCCCTGGTCGTCGCCACACGCTTCCTCCTCACTCGCACACGCTTCCTCCTCACTCGCACACGCTTCCTCCTCACAACGCTCAGCGCGCAGCTCGGAGCCTGTGCCGCTTCCCGACCCGCTTCCCGACCCGCATCCCGAGCAGAGCAGCGGCCGTGCCGACGACGCTTCTTCGGAAAGTCCGGCACTACCACTGCCCGACCCTGAGGAGCATCCGAGCGCCGAGATCGACAGGCTTCGGATCGAGGTGAGCCAGTTGCGTGTCGATTGCGCCCAAGCGCAACAACGAGCGCTGGCGGCGGAGCAGCGCGCCAACGAGACCGTCATGCGTATGCACGAGCACGAGGCCCGTGCCAACCACGCCATCAGCCAGGCTCGCGAGGCCGCGCGAGGTCCCTCTCGCGAAGCACCGAGCATTGCTGGCGGTCATCCCCCCGAGGTCGACGAGCTCACCGGTCTCATCGGGGCCGGCGCGCTGCAAGATCATCTCGATCGTGAATACGCGCGGGCGCGCCGCTATGGGCACGCTCTCTCGGTGCTCATGCTCGATCTCGATCGCCTGGCCCGCTACCAGAAAAGCCACGGCGCCGAGGCCGCCGATCGCGCGCTCTGTCTAGTGGCCGATGTCTTGCGCTCGGCCCTGCGCAGTCCCGACATCGCCGCCCGGCTCGGCGACGACCACTTCGTGGTACTTGCCACCGACACCACGGAGGAGCAGGGCTACCTGTTGGCAGAACGTCTGCGAGCGGCGCTCAAGAGCGAGGGCCAGCATGCCTCGCAGCCGCCTGTGACCGTGTCCATTGGTATTGCCGGTAGCGGGCGCCTGGACGTGAGGCGAGCCGAAGACTTGCTGGTGGCCGCTCAACACGCAGTGACGCAGGCAAAGGCGGCGGGACGCGATCGCAGCGTCATCGCAGCAGCCTGAGCAGCAGCTTGGGCAGCAGCCTGGGCACCAGGCTGAGCACTAGCCTGAGCACTAGCCTGGGCACCAGGCTGAGCACTAGCCTGAGCACTAGCCTGAGCACTAGCCTGAGCACTGTTCGTCGATCTGCTGGCGGCTCCCGCCAGGGCCACGCACGCTGCGACTCGGGGCCACGGACTGCAATTGGCGAACGCGCCAGCGCCCGAAACGCAAAACGCCCAGCCTGCCAGGGCCGGGCGTCGTGCTTGAATGTGCAGCTTGCTAGTTCATCGCGTGTTGGGTGGCCTGCAGGCTGCCCTCGATCGCGGTGAATGCGTTGCGGGCCAGCTCATTGAAGCTGCCTCCTGGAAGGTCCAGGTTCAGGCGAGCGTCGTTGGTCTGCAACACGCCCAGGAACAGTGCCCAGAACAGGTCGACAGTGCTGTCGGCGTGCGTGCTGGTCACGGCCCCAAGGTTAGCGCCGTCGCTGATCATACCGATGAGATGCATTCGGACTTGGGTGATGCCCTTGCCGACGCTCTCAGCGACTTCATCAGACAGCTGCTTGCGGATGTTGGGTTGAGAAACCAGGCGAAGTACGCGGGTCGCCTCGACGTCAGTGGCTGCCCACTGGGTGAGGAAGGTCCAGGTGTGACGAAGTTTGTCGTCCACCTTGAGGTCCGTGCGATTTCGAATCTGGGTCATCTCCCCTTCGAAGAGCTCGAGAGTTTCCTCGAGCAACGAGACATAGAGGTCCTCCTTGGATCGGAAATAGAGATAAATGGCGCCGACCGAGAGCGTAGCTTCGCGAGCAATCTGCTCGATGGAGGTTTTGGCGTAACCTTTCTCGGCAAAAACTGTGCGAGCTGCGCGCTGGATACGACGGCGACGTGCTTGTCGCTCTTGCTGTTTGCGTTCGTGAGCCGTAGTCATGGCGTGATTCGTAGTCGGATTGACGCACAGGGTCAAGTCGCGAATGAATTCCACATACCTTTTTTCGCATTTCGATCCCGGTCCGGCCTATCGAAACGGCAAAACGGCAGGCCGGCATACAATTGGCCGAACCTGCCGCACTTTAGTGCCGAAGCTGGGGGAGAAGCTGGGCAAATCCAGGCCAGGAGAGCGTCGAATCCCGCGGAGCAGAGCGCCGACACAACGCGCTGTGCCCGCCTCATGGGCGGGCCGGCGACGCGGGCGCCTAGTACATCAGGTCGTAGGCGTCCTTGCGGTTGGCCTTGCGAGCCTTCTTGCCACCGGCGGAGCTGGCGGCGGGTGCTTCGGCAAAGCCCTGCTTGACGCGGGTCTGGGTCGACTTCATCTCCTCTTCGAAGTCCATGTCGCCAAGGTCGGCGGCGATGGCCTGGGCGGCGACCGCTCGGGTGTCCATCAAGCTCTGTGCCTCGGCGGCGCGGCCGGCTTCGTACAGACCGGTGGCTTCGTCGATGGCTTTGGCGGTGAGGGCGCGCTCGATGAGGCGATTGGCCTGCATGTCGCGGTTGGCGTTGACCACGGCCAGGTCGCTGGTGATCTTGGCGCTCAAGACGCTGCTGAGGGCTCGGGCTTCGCCTTTGGAGGCGTCGGTGAACAGGGCGCTCATATCGGCAAGCTCCATGGTGCCCTTTTGACCGGCACGCACTCGAAGCGCCACGATGACTTTGCGGGTCTCACCGGCGTGCATGTCGGCAATGTTGACGACGTAGCTGCCACCTTGCTCTTGAGTCTCGTAGCCCAGAACTTCTCTGATCTCTACGTTTTGCTTGGGCGTGATGCGCAGGCTGAC
The DNA here is from genome assembly GCA_024642805.1 of Kofleriaceae bacterium. Taxonomy (GTDB): domain Bacteria; phylum Myxococcota_A; class Polyangia; order Haliangiales; family Haliangiaceae; genus NORP324. The sequence goes on from JAHEAK010000132.1 coordinate 4,796, forward strand.
CTGGGTGGCGACGGTAGCGCCCAAACGCTGCAGCTCGGTGTCGAAGAGAGTCGCCAGCATGTCGGCCGACTCTGCGAAGTAGTAGTTGCCACGTCCGGACACGGCGATGCGAGTCATGGTTTGCTCGTCGAAATCCAAGCCGACGCCGACCGTCGTGATCGAGACGCCAGCCATGGCGGTTTGGTTGGCTAGCTCGGAGAGCTCCGAGCGATCGACGATGCCCTCGTTGGCCTGGCCGTCACTGATGAGAACGATGCGCTGCACCCGTCCCGTGGATTCACTCAGGCCGAGTAGCTGCGACTTGCCGGCAAGCAAACCACCGCTCAAGTTGGTTCCGCCGTCAGTATAGATCTCGGAGATAGTCATGAGCGCCGCGCGCTTGGAGGCTTCGGTGGCGACGCTGCTTGGAAACACGACCTCGACATCCGTGCCGTAGACGGTGATCGAGAAGCGATCTTGTTCAGCCAGATTGCTGATCAGCTGGCGCGCGGCCAGCTTTGCCTGGCTGAGTTTTTCGCCCTCCATCGAGCCACTGCGGTCGAGCACAACGGCCAGGTCGACCTTGGGCCGGGCTTGCTTCTTCTGTTCCGGAGCCGTCAGACTCACCGCCATGTAGGCATCGCTGTCGCCAGCGAGGATGTGGGTCGAGGCCAGCGAGCTTTGCAGCTGAAGTCCCTTGCCGCTCGCCTTCGCCGGCCGGGTGCCCGGCTCCTGCGCCGCGGGCGCCTTGCCCTGGCTTAGCAAGAGGGCGGCTGCTGAGATGGCGGTGGCCGCAACGAGGATTCCGGAGGTCTTGAGAGCGGGTGTCATGCCCCCTCAAACGGACTGCGCCGGCCTTGGATCTACGCTCCTGTGTAAAAGCCATCGATGGCTGGCCCGCGGCTGCCCCGCGGCTGCACCGCGGCTGCCCCGCGCGCTAGATGGCCGAGATGTCGGTACTAATGTCGCGACCGATGCACAGAAAGGAGCGCTCAGGCAGCTCTTCGAAGCCTTCCCCTGGATGGGTGTCGGCCCCAAGAACCAGCACCGAGCGGTACTCGGTATCGGGGCGTTTGGGATCTTCGAGCTGGCGGAGGCGTCGCAGATAGAGGGGGCCGGCCAGTCGGGCAGCGACCATCGATCGCGAGTTGCAGACGACCAGATTGCCTAAGGTCCCACGCACGCCGACCTTGGCCAGGACGGACGAGGACATGGCCAGTGCCGAACGCATCGTCGCCATCGTGTCTGCGGTTGGCAGGTTGTAGTCGTCGAGCTGACCTGCGTCGTGCAAGAGCGAGAGGAAGATATGGAAGACGTATTCCGCAGGGCTCTTGCCCTTGATCGATCGCCTCAGGAAGGGAGGCAGGATCTCGTCGAGGGCTTGGTGGGCCTCCGCGAAATCCGGGATGTCGCTCTCGAGCGCCATCATCCAGTGTTTGAAGCGAAAGGGCTGCGTGTTGGTGTTGCCCTTGTACTCATCATCGCTGGCCGCGCAGCCAATCACGTAATCGCTGGCAAGCGATCCAAGGGAGGTGAAGAACTCGAAGGTCCCTTCGACCGGGCGCGGATGGCGCGAGAGCAGTACTTCACCGGATTGCACATATCCAAGTCCCCAGCGCGTGACCTTGTTGGTACGCAGCACATGCTGAACCGGCTCGAGCGCCGCTAAGAGGCGCTCGGGTTGGTTGCAGATACAGCTGAAGAGAAGGGACATATAAACATCTCGCGCGTCGGGAGGGCTGCTTCTCTCAGCATGCTCGGCACTCGCCGACACGCCTGGCTAGCGCCCAGGGATTCAGTATAAACCGCAGGGTGTGGGTAGGCAATGAGCGATTAAGCTAAGGCGCTGGACTTACAACCCAAATTTGCTCGTCACAAACGTGCTGATGAGATCGTAGATCTGTGCGCGTCCAAGCTCGTTGAGCACCTCGTGATGCATCTCTGGAAACTCATGGTAGCTGGTTTCCGCACTGAGGCGTGCGTTGACTTTGCGAGCCTGCTCGGGTTCCGCGATCTGATCCATACCTGCGACCACCCACAAGCTCGGCACACGGATGCGAGGCGCAAACTCCTCCACCCACGCTTGTGTCTCTGTCGCTTCCGTGAACCATCGCGCAGAGGCCACGTCGTGACACAAGGTGTCATGCTCGTGCTCGCGAATCTTCTCCGGGTCGTGGGAGAGATGCTCCGACTTAATCTCGTTGGGCAGGGTAAGCTTGGGTAGGATGCGGCTGGCCAGACGTGCGACGATCTTCTTTGCGGGCGCTTGAATCTTCAGGCCGAGAAAAGGCGAGGAAATCACGGCTGCCTGGATGGAAGCCGGGCAGCGAAAGGGATCCGCCAAGAGACGCAGGGCGATGAGGGCGCCGTTGGAGTGCGCGGCCAGCAAGACGGGCTTATCACCGCCTTGTTGCTGCAATTGCGCAAGCGCAGCTTCGGTGTCTTCCAAGTATTCTTCGAAGCGGCTGATGAGTCCTCGCTCGCCCTCGGATCGACCGTGACCGCGCAGGTCGACACAGAGTGCATTCATATGGCAGTCGTTGAGTGTTTTCGCCAACTCCTGATAGCGACCGCCATGCTCCGCGTAGCCGTGCAGGATGAGCGCGTTGCCCTTGGCCTTGTCCACGCCGTAGTAGCTCGCGAAGAGCTTGGTGCCGTCCTTGGAGGCGAAGTGCAGGGCGGTGGGCTCCCCGGCGAGTGCGCGTTGTTGATTGGCGGACATGTGGGCATGTTCGCACTCTTTCCTCGCGCACGACATCGCGCGCCTCCACAGCCAGAAGTGTCGCCCTTTGTAAGAGATCGCTACAAGTGCGCTGGCGCGGGTGAACAGGCCTCGCGGCAATTGACTTGGCGCGTCGACGCTGCTAGCTTGCTCCCGGCCCGTGCATGACTTCTAAGTCGTCCATATTACAGCGAATATTGCCATCTCTGGCGATCGCGGCGGCCGCTCTCTGGGCCGGCTGCGGACCACCGCCCGTCGAGACCAAGAAGAGCCAAAACCGCACGGAACTGGCCAAGGATTTTCTGTCGCGCCAGGACCTCACCTCCTGTCTTCGCGAGGCGGATAGGGCGGTCGAGCTCAACCCCCGCAACGCGGAGGCTTTCGAGATTCGCGGGCTCTGTCAGCTCCTGGGAGCTCTCAACAATTACCGACTGCTAGAGGTCGACAGCTGCCTCACGGGTGTCGATGCCGAAGGGCTGCGCATCGAGATGGATCAGCACCTGCGCGAGGCCGATCAGAGCTTCGAGAAGGCCACCCACATCGATGGCCAGTACAGCGAGGCCTTCGCCAATCGCGCCAAGGCTCACGAGCTTCTCGAAGAGTACGACGAGGCCGTCTCGCTCAATCAGCGTGCCTTGGAAGTGCCACACCGCTTACTGAATCTTGGCCTCACTCGAGCGAACCTCGGCTGGGCGATGTTCCATGCCGGCGATGACGTCGGGGCCGCCAAGGAGCTGAGGCAGGCGCTGCAGTTCAACGAGAATATGTGCGTCGCTAAGTATCGACTGGGCAGGGTTTACTTTAAACGCGAAGAATGGAATAAGGCGCTTGAACAGTTTCAGGCAGTTGTTGACACTCCTGACTGTCCAATCCAGGAAGCGCACCTCTACTTCATTCGCACGATGAGCAAGATTTCAAGCATCGAAGATTCTCAGACCGGAACGAGCGAGGGTTCCGAGTCTGCGCGTTCGGACCTCGGACAGGCGATCGACGCGTGTGTGGCGCTCGCTCCCAACAGCTGCATCGCCGCTCAATGTCAGGCGGGGCTCTAGTAGCAAGCAAGGTTGTGATGGAAACACGACAAGAAAGCAACTGTCACCAAATCCCTACGGGCAAGGGGCGCCGCGCAGTGACGCTGGAGCAAACCCTGGATCGCCAAAAGGAACTAGGCCATTACCTTGCCGACCATCGCAATGCGATGAACTTGAGTCTGGAGCAGATTGCCCAGACTACGAAAATCCCCAAGTCCTCGCTTCACCATCTAGAAGCTGGGCAATTTGACAAACTTCCTGGCGACGTCTTCGTGCGCGGTTTCCTGCGCAGCTACGCCCGCTGTGTGCACCTCGATGGTGATGACGTGGTTCGTCGCTATGCGCAGTGCGGCCTCAAACCAGCACCTGTGTCGAGCGAGCTCGCCGACTCCCTGCTGGCGGGCAAACGCCGCAGCTTTGCCGCCGGCACGCAAGCTCCTCCTGCCGCAGCGCCATCAGAAGAAATCGTAGACGCCGTGGTCGCGCAGGCCAAGGGCGAGGCTGTTCGCAAAGTCTTGCGAGACGCCTTCGACTTGAGCAAGCAGCGCATCGCCAAGGTCGTCGCTGCCGCTCCGAGCGAAGAGCAAGTGGAAGAGCCTGTTGCTACCAAAGCTAGCGAGGCGAAGGCACCTGCGCACGAAAAGGCCAAGCACCACGTGGCACCCGAGGAGCGAGTTCGCACCTTCATTCCGCCTTCCTTTCAGTTCGACGACGAAATGTCGCGACGCGGTCCGCTTACCCTCGGCGTCATCATCCTGGTCATCGTCGCAACGCTGACCATGAGTTACTTGCTGCGCCGACCTGGCACTAGCACCGACGGTTTCACGATGCTCGACGAGCAGGCGCCACGCATGGGCGATGTGCTCATGGGTGCGGTGCACGAGAGCGCCTCGATCGATCTTCCAGATCTGTCGGCGTAGCAGCGCCAGCACAAGGCGAGCGTGCGCAACGTTGAGGGGGAGCCCGCGCTGATCCTTCGGCGCACGGAGTACGGCGAATCCGATCTGATTGTCTCGCTCTACTGTCGATCGCTCGGCAAGCTCAGTGCGCTGGCTCGAAACGCCCGCAAGTCGCGCAAGCGCTTCGGAGCGGCCCTGGGCGTGTTCACCCTCTCCGAGGTGGCGCTGCAGGCAAAGGAAAAGTCCGAGCTGTGGACCTTGGTGTCGGCCGAGCCGGTACGCAGCTATGAGCTTTTAGCCAGTGAGCTTGCCACCATGGCACAAGCCGCCTACGGCACAGAGCTTGTTCGGGAACTCACACCCACCGAGCATCCCGAGCCCGAGCTCTTCGATCTACTCGCTGGCCTCTTCGAGAGTCTCACGCGTGATGGCGCGAGTGTCGGGCGCCTGCGGGTTTTCGAGATGCGCCTCTTGCACACGCTCGGCCTGGCACCGGTCTTCGACGCCTGCAGCGATTGCCAGACTCGCGAACTTGCCGAGGGAGCGATTCTGGATCCATCGCGAGGCGGCGTCTTGTGTCGAAGCTGTGCCCCGAACGCGCGCGGCTACGGTGTTCGCTCCCTCGATCTCGAAACGATCAACTATCTGGCCGATGCGCAGCGCTGCGAGCAACTTCGCGATGGCGACCTTCTCGAAGGGCGTAGCTGCGCTATAGATGCACGGCAAGCAATGCTCTCCCTCTTGTATTGGCATGTAGGTAAGCCACTCAAGTCTGTCGACTTCATCGCCAAGCTCTCGAACAAGAGTTAACATGTTGGCTATGCCACGCCGATTCTCCGTAGCGGATTCGCTCCGCCTCGTCATGGTCGTGCTTCTGCTGGCCCTGGTGTTGCCCGGGCGCGC
>JAHEAK010000754.1 GCA_024642805.1 Kofleriaceae bacterium
TCGGCGATGGCAACCGTGCCCTGATCGCGCAACTCGACCACGCTGTCAGAACCGGCGGCCCAACGCCCAACGGGCCGCCCGAGTTCATCAGTGAGCTCTGCCGTGAAGGTGTTGGGATTGAATGCCGAGTCGAGACCGCGATGCTCGCCGATCAGGCGCAGCTCAATGGGATAGATAAGCCCCGGTGTGTACACGCCCGAGCGCAGCGGCGAGACCAGCTCGATTGCGATGCGCCCTTCGGCCCCTACGTGACAGATGCTGCACTCGTAGGCCTTCGAGCGCGGCGAGCCAGAATAGTAACGATCGTTGCCACCACCGGTGTTGGCGCTGCGGGCGAAGGAATCGGCCTCGTGAAAGGCCAGGGCCAAGGACGGAAGGAGCACGATGGCGGCGACCGCGAGCGCGGCCGAGACGAGCACCCGAGAACTAAGAATATATCTCACTCGCCGACCTCCTCGGTCGGAACACAGTCGGCGTCCGCCAGCGCTCGCTGACCAAAGGCCTGCAGGATCAGATAGCCGGCGTCGCTTCGACTGAGGAAGACATCGTCGTTGCCGTAGAGATCCTTGCCTCGGTGAAAGCGGCCGCCAGCGCTGGTATCCAGCGGCTTGAGGGCCATCAAGTTGATAGGCTGCGTGAAACCGCGCGCGAGCTGAAAGTTGGCCTCCAGCTCCTCCTCGGTGAGGGGCGTCTCGTAGTCGATCCAGTCGATGCCGAGTCGGTAGCGCTGCTCGGCGTAGATCTGAAAGGGCCGCTCCTGATTGCCATGGCAGGCCATGAAGGAGCAGCGGGCTGCTAGCACCGGCTGCACCAGGCAGCGAAAATAGTTAGGGTCGAGATCGGGCAAGTCCGCTGGTTCGTCGATGCCCTGCTGGGCACAAGCGCCGAGCACGAGCAGTGCCGCGATGCAGCTCTTCACCATTGCAACCTTGCTCCTGCGCCCACGAGCAGCGCTCGCCGCGTGCTGAGAGGATCGAAGTTTCGGAAGCGATAGTGCTGGGCGCCGAGCTTGAGATCGAAGGTGGCTGGCCCGAGTTCGGCCGACACGCGTGCCTGCCCGGCGACATCCCAAAAGGTGGAGAGCTCGCGATCGCTGCTCATGTAGCGATAGCTGGTCGGATAGATGCGGCGATAGAAATCAGCTCGGTTCTGCTGATAGAAGCGAGCTTCCAGCTCGGCCACAAAGCGATCCGCGAGCTGCACGACCAGCCCGAGCGAGGTGGTGTGCGAGAGAATGCCCCAGTCATCTCGGTACAGGCGATAGGCAACTCGCAGTGCGCTCGTCGAACTCATCGCACGTTGCGCAAATCCACTCAGTGCGTGTCGCTGACGGCGGTCGGGATGGACCTCGGCCATGGTGCTGCCGTCGGACGCCGAGACATAGCGATAGGGGCTGGCCTGAAATCCGTGCAAGAGCTGCAGGGTGTAGCTAAGGCCCACGCGGGTCCTGCGATCGACGAGCTGGGTCACGCCTAGCTCCGCGCCGTGCACACGCAGCGACTTCAAGAAGACAGGATCCTTGGCGCGGCCGACCTGATTGGAGGTGTAGCCGTAATTGAGAGACACACGCGTATTGCGCTCGAAGAGCTCGCGGGCGGTGCCGATGTTCATGGCGTGGCTGCGCCAGTCGTTCTCTTCCGAGCGAATCAAAGCAAGGGAGACTTCTTGCTGGGCGATTTCGTAGCCAGCCCGCAGTCCGAGCTCGACGCGCTCTTCCTGCCAGCCTTTGGTGGCCGCCGACACCACATCGACTGACGCCGAGGACACCGCATCCAGGAGCGCATGGGCCCCGAGAGTGACCTCATCGGGTAGCTGTAGCTGCGCGTCGAGGAGCGTGCTTGTCACGGTGGTGGCGTCGTCGTCGCTGTACACGAGCAGCCTCGACACAAGCTCACTGGCCTCCTCTTGCGTGTCCTGCGCGCGTAGCTCGGGGCAAGCAAGCCCGAGCAAGAGTGCCACCATGAGAAAGCTCCGAGTTACGCGAGCTGGCCGCGACGCAGTCGGTGGCAGGCTCAGTTGCATCCGCATCCACCGCCGCCGCCGCCGCCGCCGCCTACAGAGCCCTCGCGGTACTCGTGCACATGCTCATCGAGCTTGGCTTCCGAGCGATGGCGATCGCTCATAGTCTTCTGGGCATGCGCCGCGCGCTGATAGCTCTTGACGCGGACACAGCCACTCGCTGCGCACAGGCCGAGCAAGAGCAAGAGCAGCGAACGCCGTGGCATCAGGGCAGGGTCTCGCAACCGCCGGCTGCGTCACAACTGTTCTCGCAGCTGGCGGCGCCATTGCACGCCAAATTGCAGCCAGATGTGCAATCGGTGATGCGGCACTCGGTGGCGCCTGTGCAGTTGAGACGACAGTCATTGCCGGGGCAACTCACCACGCAGCTGGCCGTGGCTCCACAGAACATTTCGCAGCCACCGCCCGCGCAATCTTGCTCACAGGAGTCAGCCTGGGTGCACGATTGGCTGCAATCGCCGGCCGCACACTCCTGCGCGCAGTCGCCCTCCGTGCAGCTGCAGCTGCTGTCCTTGCACACGCCGGCGCCATCGGAGCCACACGCAGAGAGCGAGACCAGCAGGACCGCGACGCTGAAGAGCGGAGCCATAGCTGAGCGCAGGAACCTACGAGGGAACACTCTTGTCATCGCGCTATGGCACCATCGAACTGGCCGTAAATCAACTCGAGCGTGCCGGATGCAGCCACCTCCCCTGCTCGAAATTCCAAGACGCGGGTGCGAGGCACGACCTCGAGGGCGCAGGATGGGGTAGATTGGCCATGATGCCGC
>JAHEAK010000755.1 GCA_024642805.1 Kofleriaceae bacterium
GCGCGAGGGCCAGTGCATCGTGGTGATCGGCCGCGCCACCGCGTATGAACCGGTGCCTGGCGGCAAGGATGTCGGCTACCGAGAAGCCCCAGCCCGTCGCGTGTCTGCCATCAAGGCGGAGGCGATCGGCGTCGGTCCCGATGCCTCTACAGCGGCGCGCGCGCTCATCGGCGAGCAAGACGCAAGTTCTCGTGATGAGCGACGGGCTCGGCTCGACGATCCTTCCGGAGGTCCGCGAAGCCCTTGGCGTTGGTTGTTGCGGGCTGTGTTGGCAGCGCCCCTCCTCGCGCTCGCCTTCCGCGCACTGGCGAACACCTTGCCGCACAACTCGGGCATGGCTGTGAAGGTGTCGATTTGCTTCTGGGGGCTCGGCGCGTACCTGATCGGGCGCGGCCGAATTTTTCGCGACTCGGAGGACTACCGGATCGGCAGCGCGATCGCGCCCGGCTTCGTCACTGCAGCTGCGCTGGTCGGCAGTGGGCTTTTTGCGATCGCGGGTGTCCTGGCAAGCGCAAGTGACAGCACGTACCGTCTTGCTGGCGGCTCGCAGGTCATGGTCGGCCTGATGATTGGAGTCTTCGGCTTGTGCACGCTCGACGCCCTGCTCGCTCACCGCATGTGCCGCAGCTTTGCTCGTCTCTTCACCGCGAGGCGAGATTGGCGCGTGCTCGAGGGCACGCTAGCAAGCACCTTCAATGCCAGTAAGATCTCGATCGCTGCGCCAGGCGGGCTCCGAACCATCATCCTCAAGGGCGTGACAAGAGCCACCGAGAAAGTCGACGCTCACGTGATGGGCTCGGGCAAAACCTCCATGACCTTTCGGTATCACGATGTATCGGAAGGCGGACCTGTGCTCGTCGCTGGTCGCTTCGACGAAGACGATCGCGAACTTCAAATCCGCGGACCGGGCTCGCTCGTCCTCTTTGGTTGCGAGCCGGGACACGATCCGCGCGCCGTGATGGCGCGGCGCACGCGTGAGCTAGGCTGGTTGGCCTTCGAGCTCAGCACCTGCTTGGTTGTCACCCTGCTGCTGGTAGCGATCTTTTAGTGTTTTTCTGAGTCGCTACTCTGCGTAGCGGTTTTGAGGTCGTTGGCGGCACCTGTCTGCATCGACGGCAGCTCGTTCGCACTAGGGGCCGCAGGTCCCGTTGAGCGTGCCGACGGTCTGGGTGAAGTCGCCCTCGGTGAACTCATCGTCGCAGAGACCGGTCGCCGTGACGGTATCGCCTGCGGGCCGATTCGAGCACCTTGGCGCATCGAGGTGTGGCCCTCCAGTGCTTCTAGGTTGTCGCGATTAAGAGTTCTTCTGCTATCTCTGGTGGTCGCAGGCCATCGCTGCGATTGGCGAAGTAGCGCTCGGCGAGTGCGCCAGAGGACAGGTGCTGCGCGTCTTTGAAGCCAAGCTCGCGGGCCAGGCGCAGCATCTCCTCTGGTGTAAAGAAGCTGAGAAAGGGCGTGCCACTGGCGCTCGCTCCTTGTGCTGCTCGCTCCATGCCGATGCGCAGCTCTGGGTCGGCGAGCTCGATGGGCACGAGAAAGGACATGATAAGGATGGAGCCAGGGGCCAGCGCTGCTACCTCTTGCAGGGTTGTGCGCACGGCCTCTCGACGCAGATACATGCTCAGACCTGTCGCCGCCACCAAGGTCGGGCGCGCTGCATCGAAGCCTGCTTCTGCAAGCTGTTGCCGCCAGTTCTCGCCAGCCTCGAAGTCGACGGGCACCAGGTGCAAGTAGGGCGGGATGGCCAGACCAAGCGCAGTGAGGCGCTCGCGCTTCCAGGCCTGTGGGCCGGGCTTGTCGATCTCATAGATGCGCATGCGCGCGGCCAACTCCGGGCGACGCTGCGCAAAGCTATCGAGGCCCGCGCCGAGGATGAGGTATTGATCGACGCCGCGCTGCAGCGCTTCCTCGAGACTGTCCTCTACCAGGCGCGCGCGCGCCACGATGGAAGCGCGAAAGGGCCTTGTGAACTCACTCATGTCGGGACGGCTGCGCCAGTCGGGATCGGGATTGGCGATCTGCAAGCCGACGGTGTCTTCGAAGACGTGCGGTGGTGCATCGGCCAGGGCGTGCAGGGCTCGCCACAGCGCGACGCGCACGGCGGTGTTGTCGGGCATCGCTTGGGATTGGCTCATGGCTAGCGCCTCAGCTTAACTCTACGACGAGCACGGGTACCAGGCTCGAGCTTGGTTGGGCCGCCACGCCGCATTCGGAAGCGCACACAGGGCGCTAGCGCCAGCCGCCGCAGGTGCTATACACGCGCCATGCAACGCGCGACCCTCGATTCCGACCGCATCCACCCCGGCATTCAAGAGCGAGTGGCCGGCTACCATCGCCAGATCATCGACGAAGTGGAAGCCGCCATCCAAGAGAACGACATCGTCGTCGTCGGCATGAAGGGCAACCCGCACTGCAAAAAAGCGCGGCAACTTCTCGACGCCAAGGCAGCTGAGTTCATCTATCTGGAGTACGGCAGCTATCTGGGCGAGTGGCGCCGGCGCTCGGCTCTGAAGATGTGGACTGGTTGGCCAACCTTTCCCATGATCTTCCACAAGGGCACGCTCATCGGCGGCGCTAGCGACTTGCAGGCCTTGCTCGAGTCCGGTGCCATCGAGGTGTAGAGGGGCTGGTCTCGGCGGGAGATTGGATCCACGGCCTCGCAGACAGGCGGCCAGCCTCGGCGGTACGTTGCCAATCACGCAGCACTTGCTTGCGAGATGGCGTGCAGGGCGGCTAGTGCACAGGCCAGCTCATCTGCATCCGCCGCCCTTGCCACAAATAA
>JAHEAK010000133.1 GCA_024642805.1 Kofleriaceae bacterium
CGAGTGCGCAAATCGGCCCACGCACGACTCAACTGGCTTCGGCCAGCGCGGGCATTAGTGAGCGCATGCTCATGGCCTACGAAGCCTCTGCCTTGTCGGTGGCGGATTGGGCCTTTCACGTCGACACAGAGCGCAGAGAGCGGCTCGCCGGTTGCACTCCACTGGCCCTCGCCGAGGACCCATGCATGCGAGCCGTGCTCGCTCGTATCGGTCGCCTAGCCTTTCGACGCGCGCTGGACAGCGCCGAAGTCGATCGTTACGCAGCCCTCGCCGCAGACCTTGGGCAGGACGATCCATGGGAGGGCCTCACCTTCGCGGTCTCGGGCCTTTTGCAGTCACCGCACTTCTTGTATCGCCAGGAGTTCGTCGATGCGAAGAAGACGAATACGCAGCGCTATGCGTCCCATACCATGGCGACCCGCCTGGCTTTCTTTCTCTGGAACGGCCCACCCGATGACGCCCTCTTGCGCGCTGCCGAGCAAGGCCAATTGGAGACGGCCGAAGACACCGCCGCAGTCGTTGGGCTGATGCTAGCTGACCCTCGTGCCGAGGCGGGCAGAAGGAGTCTGCTTGCCGAACTCTTCCACGCAGACCTTCTGGCCGAGCTTCAAAAAGATCCGACGACCTTCCCCGACTTTGATGACGAGCTTCGCGATGCCATGGCGGAGCAACTAGAACTCACTCTCAATCTGGCTGCCAACGAGGGAAGCCTGGCCAGCATCTTCACCACGAAGACGACCTTTCTCAACGCGCGTCTCGCCGAGCTCTATGGGGTCGATGGCGACTTCGGACCGGAATTGCAAGCTGTCACCCTGCCTGCAGACAGCCCACGAGCAGGTGCTCTGACCTTGCCCGCCATCCTGGCTACTCGTTCGTATCCAGGGCACACCTCTGTGGCACTTCGTGGTTTGTTCGTGCGCAAGGACCTGCTTTGTCAGGACATCCCGCCTCCGCCACCAGACGTTAACCCGACCCTCCGAACGCCAAGCTCCGGTGAGTTGGTCACGACTCGCGAGCTCCTAGCCGAGCATCAGACCACGCCCAGCTGCTGGGGCTGTCACGCCAGCATGGATCCTATTGGGCTCGCACTTGAGAAGTTTGACGCTAGCGGCCGCTTTCGCGACACGCAGAACGGTCTCCCTATCGACACCGGCGGGGATTTGGATGGCGTGCCCTTTTCCGATGCCCTCGGGCTTGGCGAAGCACTGGCCGCTCATCCTGGAGTCGATTCTTGTTTTGCCAACAACATCTATGCCTATGGGGTCGGCCGAGTCGTGACAGTGGCCGAACAAAAGCAGCTGACCGCAGCTATCGAATCGAAGTTGAGCGGGCGCCTCGCGCTCGACGAGGCGCTGCGTGTCATCGCAACCAGCGAGCTCTTTGCGACCATGCAAGTCAAAACGGAGCAGCCATGAAGTCGCGTTTTCTTTCCCGACGCACATTCCTGCGCGGCGCCTTTGCGGGAGGTGCCGTCACCCTTGGCCTGCCTCTCTTCGATGCCATGCGGGATTCCTCTGGGGCTGTCGCAGGAACCAATTCCCTGCCCTCGCGCTTCGTGGTGTTTTTCTGGGGCAACGGCAACATTCCGGGCGAATGGGCTCCCGCCAATACCGGGCCTGGCTGGGAACCCACGCCACTGCTGCGCGGCATTGCCGACTACCGCGACAAGGTGCATGTGATATCGGGCACCTCGCTGCCCGTGCTAGGTCAGCTAAACCCGCACGTCGAGGGCGCTGTCGGCATTCTCTCGGGTACCAACGCCATTCGTGCTCCTGGCAGTGGAAACTCCTGGGACTTCATGACGGTTGGTGGGCCATCGATCGATGAGCTTGCCGCTGACATCGTGGGCCCGACCTCGCACCGGTCCATCGTGTTGGCGCTGACCACCTTGCGACCCTCCTTTGGCCCGGGCACAGCCATCACGTACACCTCGCACCGGGGCCCCTTCTTCTTCAATCCGCCCATGTACGAACCGCAGGAGCTCTTTGAGATGCTCTTTGCAGGTGGAGCCCCCGTGTTTGGCGACCCAGACAAGGTGGCTCTCGCTCGCAAGAGTGTCCTCGATGTCGTTCTCGAAGATGCCCACAGTCTCAAGGGCCGACTTGGCGGTCCCGATCGCCAGCGTCTCGAGCTTCACCTCGATTCGATCCGACAGCTCGAGACCAGGCTCGAGGGCACCTTCCATGACGCTTGCGTAACGCCCGACACACCCCAGACATCGAGCTCAGTGCGCGAGCGGGCGCGTCGCTTATCAGAACTCGTGGCACTTGCTTTTGCCTGCGATCTCACCCGGGTCGCAGCCATTGAACTCTCCAGTCCCGCCAGCCACGTGGACTATCCCGATGTTCATCCCGACGGCCTCTTGCTAAACGGCGAGCCTTCCGACTTTCACAACTATGAGCACCTCATGGGCCCTGACGACACCACCCGGGAGGTCATCAGCTACTTCGTGGATCTCTACGGCGACTTCCTCGGCGTTCTCGACGCGACGCCCGAGAGCGACAGCAGCTTGCTGGACAACAGCGTCGTACTGGGAACCTCCGAGCTCGGTGCGGGCTGGAACCACAAGTTCGACGACTTCCCCATCCTCATCGCAGGAGGCGGCAACGGTCGACTCTTGCCGGGACGACACGTGCGCCTGAGCGGAGACAACGCGGGCCGTGGCCTTCTCACCTGCCTGCACGCCCTCGGCGACGGCCCAGCCAGCTGGGGAAGCGAGCAGTTCCTGGTGACGGATCCGATCAGCGAGATTCTCTCGGGCTAAAGCAGACGCACCCGGGACGCGCTACGCGGCGTGTATCTTAAACATCAACCGAGGCGATCCAGCATGACGCCTGTGAGAGACAGAGCGAGCCCAATCACCCCAAGGCCAATGCCAATGAAACCGCGCTTGTCCTTCTTGCGAACGGCCATAATGCCAACAACAAGCGCAAGGGCACCCAGTCCCCACATTGCATAGACCTGTGTGAAGGCTGCGTCCTGGTAACTGGCAGCTAGCTGGAAGTCCAAAGGCGAAGCGCTCTCGGAAGCCATGTCTTGAAATGCCGCCACGTTCGGCGCCGTCTCGACGTGATGAAAGATACCAACACCGGTGGCCCCGGCGCCGAAAAGTCCAGAAAGGATCGCAAGCTTCGTCACACGCTTCTCCTAGCGCTAGTGGATGCGCCTTAGAACTTCCCACAGAGGCGTGCTCGCTAACAATGCGATCCGGTCCAAAACGCGAGGAGGCCGGCCGGAAAGACCGAGACAACAGTGGACGCGCTGGCCGGAGAGGATGGCAAGTCGCCTCCCTTGCTCTCGAGTTCTGAGCAACTATTCTCAGAGACCGATGGTAAAGCATACCTTCTCGTCGCTGTTGATCCTTACTAGCGCCTGTTTGAGCACGCACTGTCGCACTGCCGGCGAGCCCCGCCCGGTAAACTCGCCTTCCGCCGAGCGCGTGACCGAAGCCCTTCCAACCGCGACGCCAATGGACTTCCCGACGACAGAGTCATTCACGAGGCAAGCCTGTTCGCCGGAAGCTCTCGGCAAGGCGGCCAAGAGCGTTGCATTCAACATCAGAACAGAACTCGACTGGGGCGAAGCGCTCTTCGTCTGTGGGCACCTGCGCTTTCCAAAGGAAGATCCTCGACCAGCCGTCTTATCTAGCCTTTCCGTTCAAATCCGAAACTCGGAGAGTGAAGAGTTCATCCACGACTCGCCAAACTTTCAACTCGGCTCGCCGCCCCTTCGCGAAAACGAGGAGCTCTATACGATTCTGAAACGTGACGGCGAGCTCTACTTTAATGCGCGAGTCGAGAGTGAGTACACGGTTCTTGCTCCTGGCACCTACGATGTGTCGGTGAGCTTCTTCGATACCGAATCAGAACGAAAGCGGCTCAAGGTTGTGGCCGCCGGTTGGCGACGTGAGCTTGCCGAGTTCCTGAGCAAGGAGCTCTGCGACGGTCAGATTGCCGAGGACTTCAAAGATTACCTGTCCATTCAGCAGCACCTTCGCACCGCCGACATGGATCAAGCCCAGGCAGCCCAGGTGTATGGCGACATGCGCGAGGCTGCCAAGACCGCGATGCTCGGCTACAGGCAGAAGCTTCCTAGCTCGTGGCTCGAAGGCCTCCAGCAAACGCCCGAACACGATGTCGGCATTCCCGAATACCTGTGGTCTCTCCTCGGCGAGCGATGCCCCGCCAAAACGCCCTCGCGAGAGACCGCCTTCGACCTCTACCAAGCATTTCGAATGTTCCCCTGATTGCGGGCCGGGAACGAGCGAGCTCTGCTTCGCGACACGATCGGAATCCTGTTCCGAAAAGGGCAGAGGCCGGGTTCGTTAGAAACCGGCCTCGACCATGGAAGCGGGGACAGCCAACCAGCGCGACCGCACGGGAAACAGCGAAGCTCTGCTTCGCGACACGATCGAAATCCTGTCCCGAAAAGGGAAGAGGCCGGGTTCGTTAGAAACCGGCCTCGACCATGGTAGCGGGGACAGGATTTGAACCTGCGACCTTCGGGTTATGAGCCCGACGAGCTACCGGGCTGCTCCACCCCGCATCAAGTGGGAGACTTCTACGCCGAGCAGCATGGGGTGTCAACCCTTTCGCGTGGGCGGCTTTCGAAAAAGAGCTGAATCTTCTTCGGGACTTGCTGGCCCTGGGAGGCTGTTACCATTTCGCCCTACGTGGCCCCGGCAACGCGGATTTCCAATCAGCACTGGTACCGGAAGGTCAATGCTCCGCTCTTGGCGGCGCTCGGCGGCACGCTCTTGTGCGCGCTGCTCTTTCTCGGCCATCGCCTGAGCCTGCTCAACCTGCCAGGTCTCGACGCCTGGGAGAGCAGCACCGGCGATCTTCGCTTCCGCCTGCGCGGTCCGCTCACTCCGCAAGGCGATGACATCGTCATCGTCGGACTCGACGACGCGACGCGCCGAGAGGCTCCCGAGTTTTGGCAAACCCGCGTGGGCTTTGCGGCGCTCATCGACAAGATCCAGGAGTCGGAGCCGCGGGCATTTGGCGTCGACGCCTTCTTCAGCAGCCCAGAGATCAATCTAAGCGGCAGCACGGTCGAGGCGGTGCAACGCGCTCGAGACAGCCTGCGCGGCGAGACCACGCTCAGTGCCGCCGCCCAAGAAGCCGATCGCGCACTGGGCCTGGTCGAGGACGAGACCCGCGGTGATGAGGTCCTGGCCGAGACGGTGGCCAGGAGCCCGGCTCTGGTTCTCGCTCTGCTCTTCTACCTCGATGGCCCGCCAACGCCCAACCAGAGTCCCGAGCCGCCGGGCATCTCCCACGCCCACCTCGACGAGGCGGTGCACATCGAGCAACCCGAGTCGCGGCGACCGCCCCGTGCGTCGGGAACCATCGCGCCCCTGGCCAAGATCGGTGAGCGCGTACAACACATGGGCCACGTCAATGTGAAATACGATGCCGATGGAGCCGTGCGCCAAGCGCCGCTCATCATCGAGCGCGGGGGACAGCTCTATCAAAGTCTCAGTCTCACGCTCGCGGGTATGTACGCCGGCGAGCCAACCTCCTTTGTCAGTGGCGAGAGCTTTGCCAGCCTCGGCACGAGACGCCTGCCACTGTCGGCGCGCGGTTTTGCCAGCATCGCCTATTTGGGCCCAAACAAGACCTTTCCCAGGGTTTCCGCCCTGGAGCTTCTGGCCAGCGAGCACGGCCTACCCGCGCTCAAGGACAAGCTGGTTCTGGTCGGCTACACCGATGCCGCGCGCGACAAGCTCATTACACCTTTCGATCAACAGCTTGATGGCGTCGAGCTACACGCCACTCTCCTGCACAATATTTTGCACGACGAGCTTTTGCATCGCGTGAGTCCGTGGGCGACCGTGCTGGCCATCGTGCTCATCGGCACCACTCTGACCATCTTGCAGCTGCGACGCATTCGGCGACGTGGCGCCTGGTTCCTTGGCGCGGCCGCCATCGCTATGTCGGGCCTGTACGCGCTTATCAGTCAGCTGCTCTTCTCGCACTCCAACTTGCAGCTCGACTTGGTGGCACCGATCCTGGCTGCCGTCATCATATCGATGATCGCGATGACGGCGTCGCTGGCCACGGAAGGACGCGAGCGTCGACAGCTGCGCTCGGCCTTTGGCCAGTACATGCAGAGCACACTGGTCGAGAAGATCTTGCAGAACCCGGAGCAACTCAAGCTCGGTGGCGAGCGTCGCGATCTGACGGTGCTCTTCTCCGACATACGCAGCTTCTCGCGCTTCTCCGAGACCCTCGATCCCGAGGTGCTTTCCGACTTCCTCAACGAGTACCTCACGCCGATGACCGACCTTGTCATGGCGGACGCCGGCATGCTCGACAAGTACATCGGCGATGCCGTCATGGCTGTCTACGGAGCGCCCATCGAGCTGCACGATCACGCCGAGCGTGCCTGCGCCACGGCTCTTGCCATGATCGGAGCCCTGCCTGCTCTCAACGCCCGTTGGATGGCCCGCAAGCTGCCCGAGATTCGCATCGGCATCGGCATCAACACCGGCGCGATGAGCGTTGGCAACATGGGCTCCGACACGCGCTTCGACTACACGGTCATGGGCGACGCGGTCAATCTAGGGGCGCGCCTCGAGAGCCTGACCAAGACCTACGGCGTCGACATTCTCGCGGGTGAAGCCACCATGCGAGGCGCCTGCGCGCGCTACCTCTTCCGCGAGATCGACAGTGTTCGCGTGGTCGGGCGCAGCGCAAGCGCGCGCATCTACCAGCTGCTCGGCACGATCGATGAGGCAACGATGAAGAAGGCCGATCTCGATCTCTTTGCCGACGCACTCGCGGCCTATCGCGCCATGGACTGGACGGCCGCTCGAAGCGGCCTCGAAGCCTTCCTGAGCGCTCATCCCGGCGACGGCCCCAGTGAGACGCTCCTGGCTCGCCTTGCGCGTCTAGAGAAGCAACCACCTGTGGGAGCCTGGGACGGCGTCTTCGAGCAGGTCGATAAATAGAGAGCCTGGGCCGCGGCCATTGACCAATATACTTCGCATTGCTAAATATTAGCGGTGGGAAAGAACCAGGCCATCGACCGGATTGTAGAGACGGCCATCTACTTACAAGCAGAGAGTCGTCGCCTCGCCAAGGAGCAGTGCGCTCGGCACAACATTACGGCCACGCAGCTCACGGTGCTCAAGCTCTTGACCGAGATTGGCGACCTGAGCCTGAGCGAGCTGAGCAAGAAGATGGCGGCGCGCAACAGCACCATCACTGGCATCATCGATCGCATGGTCGCCGCCGAGCTCGTGCAGCGCGTGCGCAGCGCCGATGACAGGCGGGTATGGAACATCCAGCTCATGGCGCGCGGGCGCAGCATCGCCGACGATGTCGACATGGCGCCGTGGGACCTGATTCGCAACTCCCTCTATTCGCTGCCACGGCAGGAAGTCACGCAGCTCATCGCCATTCTCACCAAGCTTGCCTCCCACGTCGAAGACGCCGTTCGCAGCGCTGACCCAGGAAACGACGCATGAACACCACCGAGCACGCAGCCGCCCCTTCCGCCGACAAAGTCATCATCTCCTGCGCCCTCACCGGTGCGGTCACGAGCAAAGAGCACTGCCCGGCCATTCCCTACACGCCTGTCGAAATCGCCGAAGAGGCGCGACGGGCTTATGAGGCAGGCGCCGCCATCGTGCACATCCACGCCCGCACCGATGCGGGCGCTCCTTCGTGGGATGCCGAGACCTTTGCCAAGATCATGGAGGAGACCAAGAAGCGCTGCCCGGTCATCATCAATTGGTCTACGGGTGGCACCGGGCCGATGTCGGAGCGCGTGGCGCATCTCGCTCGCACAAGGCCACACGTCGCAGCGCTCAACATGGGCTCGATGAACTACGCCAAGTGGCGAGCCAGCAAGCAAGCCTTCGCCTTTAAGTTCATCTTTCAAAACTCCTTCGACGACATCATTGCTTTTGCCAAGGCCATCAAGGACTGCGGCGCCAAGCCAGAGATGGAGTGCTTTGATACGGGCCACGTCTACTCGCACACCGTGCTCGAAGACCTGGGCCTCATCGAGAAGCCCTATCACTTCTCCTTCATCATGGGCGTCCTCGGCGGCATTCCCGCTACCGCCCGTCACTTGAGTCACCAGGCCGAAAACGTTCCTCCTGGCTCGCGCTGGAAGGTCATCGGCATTTCACGAGAGCAGTGGCGCCTGTGCATGGCGGCGCTCAGCCTCGGCGGCGACATTCGCGTCGGCCTCGAAGACAACTTCTATTTGCCCGATGGCACCATGGCCAGCTCGAATGGCGATCTCGTCGAATCGGCCGTCACCATGGCACGGCTCTCGGGACGCGAAGTGGCAACTGTCGACGAAGCCAGGCAGATGCTCTGGCCAAATGGTGGCGGCAATTTTTAGCCAGCAATCAGCGATTGCCAAGCTCTCATAGAGTTGCCACTCTGGCACTCGGTTCGCTGTGGTGCCCGTAGACAACATGCTCGACCATGCCGGCTCGTTCCGGTCGGAGCTTGCCGTGGCTATTTCGCTTGCCAAGGAGGCGGGCGATATCGTCTTGCGCTATCACGGTCACGATCTCGAAGTGGGCCGCAAAGAGGGTGACGAGCCGGTCACGGTCGCGGATCTCGAAAGCTCGCAGCACATCGTCAGTGGGCTGCGCGCGGCCTTTCCGGACGATGCGGTGGTTTCCGAAGAGCTTGCCGACGACGGCAGCCGTCTGCGCACGCGACGAGTCTGGTACGTCGACCCCATCGACGGCACCAAGAACTTCATCCGCGGCCTGTCCTCGTATTGCGTCATGATTGGGCTGGCCATCGATCATCGCCCGGTGCTGGGCGTGCTCTTTCAACCCAACCACCAGAGCCTCATCTGTGCGTGCGCAGGGCAAGGCAGCTTCGTGAGCTACGAAGGCCAGCTGCGGCGTTTGCACGTCTCGCAGCACGTTCGCCCGGAGGACGCTCGCCTACTGACCTCCAGCAGCAATCCGCCCCCCGACCGCGATCAAATCGAGGCGGTCCTCGGTCTCGACGCCAGGGAGCGCATCGGATCGATCGGGCTCAAGCTGGCGGCCATTGCTCTCGGGGCCACCGACCTCTACGTCAATCCAGCCACGCACTGTTCGAGTTGGGATACCTGCGCGCCGCAGGTCGTGCTCGAAGAGGCTGGCGGTGTCATGAGCGACATGTTCGGCGCGCCGCTCAGCTACGACTCGCCAAGCACCCTGCACCACGATCGCGGCCTGGTGGCATCCAACGGGCAAATGCACGCATCGGCCGTCGCGCGCCTGGCCAGCATCTTCCCCAGGAAGTCATGAGTGGCCCCCTTACAGGCCTGCCTGGAGTGGCCTTATGACGAGGCCGAGCGCCAGCGAGGCCCACACCCTGCTCCTCTACGATGGCGTGTGCGGCTTGTGCAACAAGACAGTGGCCTTCTTGATTCGCCATGACCGCCATGACCGTCTGCGTTTTGCCAGCCTGCAATCACAGCTGGGGCGCGACCTGGTCAAAAAGCACGGCGCGAATCCCGACGAGCTGAGCACCATCTACGTAGTCACCGATTACGCGCAGCCCTCCGAGCGGGTGCGCAAACGCAGCAAGGCGGTCTTCTTCGCCCTGGGCGAGCTTGGCGGCCTGTGGCGCGTCCCTGCCCTCTTGCGGGTGTTCCCCGCCTTCCTGCTCGACCTCGGCTACAACCTGGTGGCCAGGGTCCGCTATCGGGTCTGGGGTCGCTTCGACGCCTGCCCGATGCCGAGCCCAGAGACTCGTCACAAGTTCCTCGGTAGCGACACGCATGGCAGCGACACGCACGCGACGCGCTAGGCGACGCGTGGGCCGACGACCGCCTTACTTGACGACGGTATCGAGGACCAGCTGCAGGCCCTCGGCCGGAATCGTCGCCTGAACTCGGCCTTCCACATCACCTGGCAAGGTGCTGCTGGCTTCGCCGTCGCTATCAAGTCGTGCGTAGACCACGACATCGCCCTCGAACTTGGTGCCGGCGACCATGGTTTGCGCGGCGCTCAGATGAAACTCAGCGGGTAGCGTTTGCACGTCCAGACGATCGACGGCGAGCGGCGCGCCGATGCTCTCACCGGTTGCCTTGTTGACCGGGCGAACCGAGATGAAGACGATCGATCCGGGGCGCACCAAGGAGGCGGTCTCGGCACTGGCTGAGAGCTGGCCCTTCAGGAACATGTTTGGATCGATGTCGCGATTGGGATCCGGCGCCTCGAGGCCACCCGGATTGCCATTGCCCATGTCGAGGCCTGCGTGTGGATCCGCGCCGTCCATGTCGAGGCCTGCGTGT
>JAHEAK010000756.1 GCA_024642805.1 Kofleriaceae bacterium
CAAGATCTGCCAGGGAGAAGCGCGCAAGTTCGCCGACAACGAGCCGCTAGGCGTCCTCAGCTTGCAGGGCTTGCCACCACGGCCGCGAGGTCTCACGACCATCGAGGTCACCTTTACGATCGACAGCGATGGCATCCTCAACGTCGACGCCCGCGATGCCGAAAGTGGACAGAGCGCCAAGGCCGCCATCCAAGTTCTGGGTGCCCCCGACATGGACAGCCCGCGTCCGACGCTGCCAGAGCAGCATAATCTGCCCGCTCCGCAATAGGACCTGCTGATGTCAAGGGACCGCCGCGCCACCATCATGGATTTCGTCGAGCGTGCGAGTGGCGCACTCGATAAGGTTGACTATTACCGACTGCTCAACATCTCGTCGGCGGCAGATGATGAGACCGTGCGAAGCGCGTACTACAAATACGCGGCTAGCCTGCACCCTGATGTACACGGCCTCGACGTCGACTCCGAGTACCGTCGCAAGTTGACCGCGGTGTTTTCGCGTGTCGTCGAGGCCTACAAGGTCCTGTCTGTGCCCGAGCAGCGGGCGCGCTACGACCGAGAGCTTGCCAAGGGGCACTTGCGACTGAGCATGGGTGCCGACGTGTCCAAGGATACGCCCGCTATCACCGACCCGAGCGCGTTGCGCTTCTACAAGCTCGCCATGGCCGCCACCAACGATGGCGACCTCAAGTCCGCACTCATGAATTTGCGCTTTGCTTTGCAAAAGGAGCCCGACAACGAGCTCCTCAAGAGCGAGCTAGCCAAGGCCGAAAAGGGTAAGAAGTGATGTCTGATGGTCAGACACATACCTTGCGCATTCGCTGCCCGACCTGGGACCACCTTGAGAACTTTTATGAGCGGAAGATCAAGGAGGGCAACGTGCTGCTTGCGCGCGTGCCCTTTAGTCCCCTCGTCGGCTCGACGCTGACCATTGCCCTTGAGCTCCCAGACGGTCTGGTCGTCAATATCGACGCTGAGGTGGCTGGGGTCCGCCAGGCACCTGACGGTCGCAAATCCGCCATTCGGATGTTGCTCGTCGGCATGGACGACGCTCTCTATCAGCGGCTGCGCCAGGCGGTGGCTCGCTCGCGTAAGGGCAGCAAGCGCACCCGGCCTCTCTCAGAGGCCCCACTCAACGTGCCACGCACGCAAACCGGGCTACCGGTACCGATTCCTGCGGATGTGCCCATCGACGAAGTCGTGCCGCACCTGGCGCTGCCCACGGTCGAAGAGGTTGCCGAGCCGCACCGCGAGCACTACCGAGCCCTCGATCAGGAGCTGCGAGCGCTGCGCGAGAAGGCCGCCCACGAAGTACTGGCTGTGAGCTGGGACGCCGAGGTTGCCGATGTGCGTCGCGCCTATTTCAAGCTCGTCAAACGCTATCATCCCGACGTCGTCGCCAAGCACCAGTCGGCCGCGGTGAGTTTGCTGGCCTCCGAAATCTTCATCTACATCAACAAGGCCTACGATCGCCTGCGCGATTCGGCGGTTGCCGCCGGCAAAGCAATCATCGCCGGACCGGCTCTCTTGCCGCACAAGGGCTGGATCGCGGACTTCGACGACATTGGCACGGTGCGGCCGCGCCGGCCCTTGCGCAGCGACGACCTCAGTGGGCCCACCACCCAAGCGGCGCCCGGCGCGCACGTGGCTGCGCCCAGCGAGTCGCAGGAAATCTCGGTGCAGTTTTCAGCGCCACGAGCAGCGAGTGCCGCCGCCGCGAGCGATGGAGCGCCCTCGACCGCGTCTAGTGCGCCGGCTGCCGAGCCGGCCTCGGCCAGCGCGCCGAGTGCGGCTGCCAGTGCGGCTGCCAGTGCGCCTGCCAGTGCGGCTGCCAGTGCGGCTGCCAGTGCGGCTGCCAGTGCGCCTGCCAGTGCAGCGGAGGCTTCGACCGCCGCGCCCGAGCCGAGCAGCGGGCGCATGCGCGATACCGACCTCTTTGTCGATGCGCGCGGAACCGAGCGCGGGATGAAGCCCATCGGTGGCGACGAAGATGGCGAGCTCGCTGCAGCGGGCAGCGCCGATGAACTCGTCGAACAAGGCAACGCCAGTCTGCAAGAGGCCGAATACGAGACGGCCCGAACTCGCTTTGCCGGCGCGCTCGAGCTCGAGCCTCGCAATCGGCGCGCGCGCGCCCTGTACCACGTTGCCTATGGTCACACCTTGCTTTCGCGATCCAAGGTCGGCGAGGCGATGACCCAGTTCGAGGTGGCGCTCAAGCATGATCCAGAGTGCCAGGCCGCCAAGGATGCCAGCTCGGCGGGCCGCACCACTCGTGCTCGCCGGCCGAGCTTGCTCAAGAGGTGGTTCGGGCGATGAGGCGCAGCATCGGCATAGATCTGGGCACCACCAACAGCTGTGTTGCGACCATCGATGAAAAGGGTACCCCTCAGATCATCGCCAACGGTCTAGGCGAGAGTACGACCTCATCGATGGTCTCGTACAAAGAGTCGCCGCTAACCGATGCCAGGCCACTGGTCGGCTCGCCAGCTCAGCGCCGCGCCGTGACCAACCCACTCGACACGCTCTACGGCGTCAAGCGGCTCATCGGCCGTCGCTTCGACGATCCCGAAGTGCAGGCCTTGGCCACGACCTTGCCCTTTCAAGTGGTCTCCGCCCCCAATGGCGATGCCTGGGTGCAGGTTCAAGGCATGGACATTTCGCCACCGGAGGTGTCGTCGGCCATCTTGCGTGAGCTGCATGGCATTGCCAACGCACACTTCGGTTCCGAGGTAGAACAGGCCATCATCACCGTGCCCGCTCACTTCGACA
>JAHEAK010000757.1 GCA_024642805.1 Kofleriaceae bacterium
GATGTTCTTGCCGATGTCGTGGACGTCGCCTTTGACGGTGGCCATGACGATCTTGCCCTTGCCCGCGGTGCGCCCGTCCTTCTCGGCGTCCATGAGGGGCTCGAGAATGGCGACCGCCTTCTTCATCACGCGCGCGCTCTTGACCACCTGCGGCAAGAACATCTTGCCGGCGCCAAAGAGCTCACCGACCACGTTCATGCCATCCATGAGCGGGCCTTCGATGATCTCGATGGGCTTTAGCTCGCGCAGAGCGTCGGCAACGTCCTCTTCAACGAACTCGGTGACTCCCTTGAGCAGGGCGTGACCGAGGCGCGCGGCGTAGTTGCCGTCGCGCCAGCTCTCTTTGTCTTCTTCTTCGGCGTCCTCGCGCTGGTAGCTCTCAGCAAATTCGATGAGTCGCTCGGTGGCGTCGGGGCGGCGATTTTCGAGTACATCTTCCACTCGCGTGCGCAGCTCGGGATCGATCTCTTCGTAGACCTCCAGCTGGCCAGCGTTGACGATGCCCATGTCCAGGCCGTTTTGAATTGCCTTGTACAGGAAGGCAGAGTGCATGGCCTCGCGTACCGGATCGTTGCCGCGAAAGGCAAAGCTGATGTTCGAGACGCCGCCGCTCACGCGAGAGTGCGGCAATCGCTCCTTGATGATCTTGGTGGCCTCGATGAAGGACACGGCATAGTTGGCGTGCTCTTCGATGCCTGTGCCGACGGTGAGGATGTTGGGATCGAAGATGATGTCCTCGGGCGGGAAGCCCGCCTGCTCGGTGAGCAATTTATAGGCGCGGGTGCAAATCGCCACCCGTCGCTCGGTGCTATCCGCTTGGCCCTGCTCGTCGAAGGCCATGACCACGACGGCGGCTCCGTACTGCCGAACCAGGCGCGCCTGCTCCAGGAAGGCTTGCTCGCCCTCTTTGAGGGAGATCGAGTTGACGACGCCCTTGCCCTGCAGGCATTTGAGACCGGCCTCTAGGATGCTGAACTTGGAGGAATCGAGCATCACGGGCACGCGCGAGATGTCGGGCTCGGCGGCGATGAGGTTGAGAAAGTGGGTCATTGCTTTCTCGCCATCGAGCATGCCGTCATCCATGTTGACGTCGATGATGTTGGCGCCGCCCTCGACCTGGTTGCGCGCCACCTGCACGGCCTCTTCGTACTTCTCTTCCATGATGAGGCGGCGGAACATGCGCGAGCCGGTGATGTTGGTGCGCTCGCCGATCATCGTGAAGTTGGACTCGGGGGTGAGCTCGAAGCGCTCGAGGCCGCTCAGGCGCAGGCGGCGTGACTGCGCCTTTGGGATGCGCGGCTGGTAGCGACCGACGATCTCGGCGATGGCCGCCGTGTGCGCGGGGGTGGTGCCGCAGCAGCCACCGATCATGTTGAGCCAACCTTGCTTGAGGAAGTCCTCGACCACGAGGGCAAACTCGGCCGCGGTCTCGTCGTAGCCGCCAAACTCGTTGGGCAGGCCGGCGTTGGGATAGCAGCTGGTCAGAATGCTGCTCTGCTCGGATATCTCTTCGACATAGGGACGCATCTCGTCAGCGCCCAGGCCACAGTTGATGCCAATCGAGAAGAGATCGAAGTGGTTCATCGAGGTGAGGAAAGCCTCGATGGTTTGGCCCGAGAGCGTGCGCCCGCTCTTGTCGGTGATGGTCACCGAGCACATGATGGGCACCTCTCGTTTGCTCTGCCGCACGACCTTCGAGATGGCGAAGAGGGCTGCCTTCATGTTGAGGCTGTCAAAGGAGGTCTCCGCCAAGAGCATGTCGACGCCGCCGTCGAGCAGGGCCTGTGCTTGTTGGGCGTAGGCGACGACCAGTTGATCGAAGGTGATGGCGCGAAAGGCCGGATCGTTGACGTTGGGGGACAGCGAGGCGGTCTTGTTGGCGGGGCCGATGGAGCCAGCCACGTAGGCGCGACGGCCCTTGGCCTTCTGAAAATCCTTGCAAGCCTGCACGGCCACCTGCGCGGCCGCCAGGTTCATATCGCGCACGTGCGACTCGAGACCGTAGTCCTCCATGCAGATGGTGGTTGCGTTGAAGGTGTTGGTCTCGATGATGTCGGCGCCGGCCTCGAGGAAGCGGGTGTGGACCTCGTGAATGACCTCGGGCTTGGTCAGACAGAGCAGGTCGTTGCAACCCTGCAAGGAGCTTGGGTGATCGGCGAAGCGCTGGCCGCGAAAATCGTCCTCACTGAGATCGTAGGGCTGGATCATCGAGCCCATGGCTCCATCGATGATCAGAATTCTCTGTGCGGCGGCTGCCTTTAGCTCTTCGATCGTATTCACAACGGGGATTAGTCTATACGATTCCGCCGCTATGAAAACCGCTCATACTGGTATCTACGATTCGATTTGCGACGCCGTCGGTGGCACCCCCATGGTGCGCCTGTCGCGGATCGCTCGCGACATTCCCTGCGAAATACTCGGCAAGTGCGAGTTCATGAACCCCGGTGGTTCGGTGAAGGATCGCATCGGTGTTCGCATGCTGGAAGACGCGGAGAAGTCCGGTCGCATCAAGCCCGGCGACACGCTGATCGAGCCAACCTCTGGCAACACCGGTATCGGTCTGGCGCTGGCAGGAGCGGTCAGGGGCTATCGCGTGATCATCACCATGCCCGAGAAGATGAGCCGCGAGAAGCAAGTGGTTCTCGAAGCGCTGGGCGCGGAGATCATTCGCACCCCGACCGAGGCCGCCTTTGACGCGCCCGAGAGTCACATCGGCGTCGCCAAGCGTCTGCGCGAGGTCATTCCCAACTCGCACATCCTCGAT
>JAHEAK010000134.1 GCA_024642805.1 Kofleriaceae bacterium
GCGGCCGACCTTGGCAACCAGGCTTGGATTGGTGGTCACGCCGTCGATGATGCCCATCGAAGCCGCTTCCCTAATCTCGTTGATATCCGCCGTATCGATGAAGAACTTCATTGCCTTAGCCCTCTCGCGCAGGTAGATCTGCGTCGTTTCGCGTCAACCGGGCGCAACCTACCGATGGCGACCCAGGAAGTCAATTGATGCCACACGACCCGCCCCAGAGCACTCCCATTCACCAGATCGGCTGCGCAGAGCTGCCTCCGCGCATGAGCCGCGGCAAGTACTTTGAGAAGCTCTCGCTGCTCGAGATTGCTGGCTTCTTCACAGGCAATCCGACCCGTAAGGCCGTGCGCGGCTGGCGTGAAAACAGCCCGGAAAGGGCGCGCTACTCGGTGATTGCCAGCTCCGCGCTCACCCATCAGAAGCAGTGCATGGCCCTGGACGAGGCCGCGCTCAAGCTCGTGGAAAACCTGGCCGACTCCTGTTCGATCCTGCAAGCCGAGGCGGTGGTCTTCCGAACGCCTGCGAGTTTCACGCCCTCCTCCGCCAATCGCGATCGGCTCAAGCGTTTCTTCGCAGAGCTGGCGACCAGCGAGCGCTTTGGCGAAACCCGACGCGTTTGGGATCCCGACGGCCTGTGGGAACCGGCAGGCATTGCCGAGCTCGCGGAGGCGGCTGGCGTTTTGGTTGCCATCGATCCCCTGGCCCACGATCCCTTAGAGGAGCTCGCCGAGTTCGCCGCCAGGCAGATGGCGCGTGGCGAGGCCTACTTGCGGATCACGGGTCTGGGCCATTCGCGCCAGCGCTTTGAGTCCTACCAACTCGAGATGCTCGCCGAGATGCTCGCCGACACCGAGCGCAGCTGGACAATCATGGCCCACCCTGGAGCCTACCCAGACGCGCTGGCCATGCAACGTGAGCTTGCGGCGGGCGAGAGCGACTAGACTTCGTTTGTCCAGGCACCTGGCACCTGGACGGACGGACCCCGGACACGCCCCAACCCCGGACACGCCCGCCAACCACGGACGCAGAACCGCAAACGCCAATCGTCCGACCCAGAGCGACGGACGCGAATCGGACGAAGTTGGACGGCGACCGGACGAGGATCGGACGGCGACCGGACGAGGATCGGACCACGACCGGACGAGGATCGGACCATCACCAGACACGACCGGGCGGCGACCGGACGTGACCGGACGAGGATCGGACCATAACCGGACGTGACCGGACGAGGATCGGACCATGACCGGACGCGAATCCCGCGACCGGCTGTCGATTGCGCGCGCTCGACGTTTACTTTCACGTCGTCGATTCATATAAATAGCCAACTTTACAGGAGTTTTGCTACCCATGAAAATTTCGTACCTTAGCTCGGCCGCCCTGAAGAGCAACGCGGATCTGCTCGCCATCTCTGTGTCCGGGGCCCCCTCGGACGACGCCTTCCTCAAAGAGCTCGACAAGGCACTCGACGGACGCCTGTTCGCGCAGGTCGCGACGGAAAGCTTCGAGGGCAAAGCCGGCCAAAGCCTGGTCCACTACCCTGGCGAGGCGCTGCCTTGCGCGGCCATTGCCCTCATCGGTGCTGGCAAGAAGAAGAGTGACCCTGCGTCGCTGCGAGATCTCGGTGCCAATGCCTATCGCTGCGCTCGCCGCCTGAAGTCCAAGCGACTCGCGCTGGTCATGCCTGCTTCGACCGCCAAGACCCTAGATCTTACTGGTCAAATGCTTGCCGAAGGCCTCGTTCTCGGTAGCTATCGCTTCAGTAAATATCTTAGTGACAAGAAAGCCTCTGAACAGCCCGTCGAGGTCTGTGAGATCCTCAGCGATCGCAGCGTCGGCAAGAAGAAGGCTCCAACCAGTCGCGGACTGAAGGCAGCCATCGAGCGTGGTGTCGTCATCGGCGAGGCCACCTGCCATGCGCGCGACATGGTCAACGAGCCTGCTGAGTTCATGAGCCCCGAAGAGGTCGCCAACATCGCGCGTGGTCTCGCTAAGAAGCACAAGAGCATCACCGTGAAGGTTCTTGGAGAGAAAGAGTGCGAGAAGCTGGGCATGAACATGTTCCTGGCCGTAGGACGCGGTTCGGCACGTGAGTCCAAGCTCATCCACCTGACCTACAAACCGGCCAAGAAAGCCAAGAAGGTGATGACCTTCGTAGGCAAGGGCGTGACCTTCGATTCGGGTGGTTACTCGCTCAAGCCCAGTGCCGCCATGGTCGACATGAAGATCGACATGTCGGGTTGTGCAGCCGTGGTCTCTGCTTTGGACGCGATTGCCACCATTGGCTCGCCCCACGAGATCCACGTCATCACGGCCTGCTGTGAGAACCTGGTTTCAGGAACCGCCTTCCTTCTAGGTGATGTTCTTAAGTCCATGGACGGCACCACCGTCGAGATCACCAACACCGATGCCGAAGGTCGCCTCACGCTTGGTGACGCGCTCACCTACGCTCAGCAAAAAACCAAGCCTGACGAGCTCTTCGACTTTGCGACCTTGACGGGAGCGTGCATGGTTGCGCTTGGCAGTTACACGGCCGGTGTCTTTGCCAACAACGAGGCCCTCGCCAAAGCGTGGATGAAGTCCAGCGACGGAGCCGGCGAAGACATGTGGCGCATGCCTCTGCACAAACGTCTCAAGAGCCAGATCAAAAGCCCGATTGCGGACCTCAAGAACAGTGGCGATCGCTGGGGCGGAGCCATCACTGCGGGCCTCTTCCTCGATCACTTCGTCAAAGAGACGGCATGGGTGCACGTCGATCTCGCGGGTCCAGCAAGCTCGACTCGTGAAGGTGGCGCGACCCAACGTGGCGGCACCGGCTTTGCCGTGGCCACCATCGTCGAGCACGCGACCCGCGGCTAAGCGGCGTCCGGTAGAGGCGAGGGACACCAGCGTGGTGTCCGCGCTCTCGGTCTGGCTCAAGAGGGCTCGCCTGACCGACATGAGGGACACCACCGAAGAACACAGCCCACGGACACAGTCCACGGACACAGCCCTCGGACCACCGACCGACACAGCCCACGGACAGCACCGACCGACACAGCCCACAGACACCACCGCCGGTAGCTCGCTCCGGCGTGTTCCCGTGGCTGCCCCGAAAACAGAAGAGGCCGACTCGAAAGCCGGCCTGCTCTCCGCCACCGCAGCGGCGGCTCGTTGCTACGTGGATTATGCGGCCTTGTCGCCGAAGAAGCCCTCGATCAGCTCAACCACATCAATCTCTGTCTTGTCCTGGGCACAGGCGATTTCCTTGACCAGCAGGCTGCGGGCGGTTTCGAGCATGCGCCGCTCGCCGAAGCTGAGGGATTTCTTGTCTCGGAGCAGACAGAGATCACGAAGAACCTCTGCAATTTCGAAGGCGCTGCCGGTCTTGATCTTGTCCATGTACTCGCGGTGGCGGCGGTTCCAGGTTTGGTTGTCCGAGCCGCCCTCCTTGGACTGCAGAATCTCAAAAACTTCTTCGATCTCGTCTCCGGACACCAGGCTGCGAATGCCGACGGCGTCGGCGTTGTTAGTCGGCACCATGATCTTCAAACCGCTTTCAACGATTTTAAGTACATAGATCGAGCAATCGTTGCCACCTATGTTGCGTTTCTCGAGCGCGGTCAACTCGGCAACCCCGTGTACGGGGTAATAAATCTTGGTGCCTACGTTGTATAAATCCTGATGCATAAACGATTCGAATCCCTTCAATCCACCTTGGCCCAACCTGCAGACGCACTGACCAGACTTCTAACTGTACCAGGAATGCAGCAGTGTGTCAAGGAAGCCAACATTCTAACCCCTCGTAACTATTGGTGATTTGTGTCACTCCGTGGGCATCAAGCCCCTGCGCGAGGCTGTGGGCTCGGCGGCTTTGTCCGAGCGGTGGTCCCATCTGGAAGTATGAGAGATATTCAGGCCGGCGCCAGCAATCGTTTGCGCGATGCGTCGTGGATCCATAGGCTCGCGCCATGAAGCTCGTGATCGTGTTTAGCGGGGGCATGGATTCCACCACCCTGCTCTACCAGCTGCGCGCCGGTGGCCACGAACTCAAGGCGCTGTCCTTCAACTATGGACAGCGACACGCCGTCGAGCTTGAGCACGCGCAGCGTATCGCCGAGCAGGCGGGAGTTCCCTATGAGTGCGTCGAGCTCGGCGCGCTCGCCGGCGTGATTGCCGGCCAGAGCTCACAGCTCAATCGCGAGGTCGCGGTTCCCGAAGGCCACTACACGGAGGAGTCGATGAAGGCCACGGTCGTGCCCAACCGCAACATGATCATGCTCTCGGTCGCGGTGGCGCATGCCATCGCCCTCGAGTTCGATGCGGTGGCTTACGGCGCGCACGCTGGTGATCACGCCATCTATCCCGATTGCCGGCTCGACTTCGTCGAAGCCATGCGCTCGGTTATTTCGCTGTGTGACTGGCGAAAGATCGAGCTACTCACGCCTTACGTCGATAAAAACAAGAGCGAGATTTGCCGGCTTGGTGCCGAGCTGCAGGTTCCCTTTGCCTTGACCTGGAGCTGCTACAAGGGCGGTCATGCACACTGCGGGCGCTGCGGTACCTGCGTCGAGCGCAAAGAGGCTTTCGAACTAGCCGGCGTCAGGGATCCCACCGAGTACCTCGACAGCGAGGCGTAGGACCGGCGCGCAGGCGAGCGAGCAGCGGCCACCGACCACGCGCTCGCCACGCCAACAGCGCACGCTACACGTCGAGGTTGCGCACGTTGAGCGCGTTGGTCTCGATGAAGTCGCGACGAGGTTCGACCAGGTCGCCCATGAGCACCGTAAACACCTTGTCGGCATCGACACCGTCTTCGACGCGAACCTGCAAGAGGCTGCGCTTCTCGGGATCCATGGTGGTCTCCCAAAGCTGCACGGCATTCATCTCGCCCAGACCTTTGTAGCGCTGGATGTACGCGCCCTTGCGTCCAAGGTTGCGAATGGCTTCGCCGAGATCTTCGAAGGTGTCCACCGTGACGGCTTCGCCGCCCTTTGGTTGCACCTGGAAGGATGGCGCCAGCTCTTCCTTGAGCTCTTTGGCGGTGATGCGCAAATCGGCGTACTCGGGAGACTCGACGACCTCGGTGGAGATGATGGTCTCGCGCTTGGTGCCGCCGCTGCCGCGCGGAATGCGCAACCAATAACCCGTGTGCTCGCTATCAGTTTCGATGAGCACCGTCGCCGACGCAAGCTCCGGCCAGCGATTGGCAACCAGTGGACGAAACTGGTCTTCGATGATGCGCTCAAGGGCATCCTTGTCTTGCAAGTCGGCCTTGCCCAAGCCCACCTCGGCGAAGGAGGCCGAGACCCGACCATCGCCGACCTTATCGAGGCGGGACGACATCTTGGTGAAGCGGTTGATCTTGCGCAGGTAGGCGGCCAGGCCTTCGCCCGTGAGGTTTGCACCGCCACCGGAAACCACAACCTCTTCACAGGTGTTGACGATCAGATGTTCCTCGAGGGCTTGTTCGTTCTTGAGGTAGATCTCTTTTTTGCCCTTCTTCACTTTGTAGAGTGGAGGCTGGGCAATGTAGAGGTAGCCCTTCTCGATGATCTCCGGGAATTGCCGGAAGAAGAAGGTCAAGAGCAAGGTGCGAATGTGCGAACCGTCGACATCGGCATCGGTCATGATGATGATGCGGTTGTAGCGCAGCTTGTCGAAGTTCTTTTCCACACCGATTCCACAGCCAAGTGCCGTGATGAGTGTGGCGATCTCTTGCGACTGCAACATCTTGTCGAAGCGCGCACGCTCGACGTTCAGAATTTTTCCGCGAAGCGGCAAGATTGCCTGGAACTTGCGCTCGCGACCTTGCTTGGCCGAACCACCTGCCGAATCACCCTCGACGATGTAGATCTCGCACAGGGTTGGATCCTTCTCCTGACAGTCGCTGAGCTTGCCTGGCAGCGACGAGAGCTCGAGCGAGCCTTTGCGCTGCACCATCTCGCGGGCCTTGCGAGCGGCTTCGCGGGCACGGGCGGCGATCGAGGCTTTGGCGATGATCGCCTTGGCCTCTTTGGGATTGCGCTCGAGGAACATCTGCAGCTGCTCGGAGGTGATGCTGTTGACCACGCCGGCGACTTCCGAGGAAACCAGCTTGTCCTTTGGCTGGTTGTTGAACTTGGGATCCGGAACTTTCACCGAGATGACCGCGCTCAAGCCTTCGCGCAAGTCCTCACCAGAGAGCGAGCCCTTGATGTCCTTGGTCAGCTTGGCTTCGGTGGCGTAGCTGTTGATCGTGCGGGTGAGGCCCTGGCGAAAGCCAGTGAGATGCGTGCCGCCATCCTTGTTGCGAATGGTGTTGGTGAAGCAGCTGATCTGCTCGTTGTACGAGTCGGTCCACTGCATGGCGATCTCGACTTCGACGCCATCGCGAGTGTCGGTGAAGGCGATGACTTCCTCGTTGACCACCACCTTGTTGGTGTTGAGGTCGCCGATGAAAGACGCCAAGCCGCCCTCGTAGCAAAACTCTTGCTCGCGATCGCTGCGCTCATCCTTGATGCTGATGCGCAAGCCGCGATTGAGGTAGGTCATCTCGCGCAAGCGCTGGCTGAGTTGCTCGTAGGAAAACTCGGTGAGCTTGAAGATGGTGGGATCGGGGTGAAAGGTCACGCGCGTGCCACTGCGCTCGGTCTCGCCGATAGCCTTGAACTCGGTGACGGGAACACCGCCGGAGTAATCCTGCTGATAGACTTTGCCGCCGCGGCGAATCTCGAGTCGCAAGTGGTTGCTGAGCGCGTTGACCACCGAGACGCCGACGCCGTGCAGACCGCCCGATACCTTGTAGGTGTCTTGATCGAACTTGCCACCGGCGTGCAGAACCGTCATGACGACTTCAGGCGTTGGCCGATGTTCCGTCGGATGCATGTCGACGGGAATGCCGCGACCGTCGTCGGTAACGCTGACCGAGTTATCGATGTGAATGACGACGCCGATCTTGGTGCAGAAACCCGCGAGCGCTTCATCCACCGCGTTATCCACAACCTCGTGGACCATGTGGTGCAGACCGGAACCATCGTCGGTATCACCGATGTACATGCCTGGACGTTTGCGGACCGCCTCGAGGCCTTTGAGGACCGTGATGTTGGCGCCGCTATAGGCACCGGGAACGGGCTTTTCCGGCTTCGTCTCAGTAGTTTCAGACATGCTTTTCGACCACCTCTTTGGAGACGGATTCTTACCACGCCGATCAGAAGCTAAGGAATGTTAATCTTTACATTTTTTCGGTGTTTCCCCGGCTCTAAGAGCCCGGCTTTTCAGGGTGTTGAGCTGGCCTCAATGACCCCGCCTTTTACACGGAAATCTCGCCGATCAGACGCCAGCAAAACGAAGCTCGGATGGGTGGTGGTTATGAAGCACTGTCCGGGTCGGCCCTTTAGAAATTCGAAGAGATACTGGTTGCGCTCGGGATCGAGTTCGGAGCTCACATCGTCGAGCAAGAGCACGGGCGGATCGTCATGGGTCTCGGCCAAAAGCTGCATCTCTGCGCTTTTCCAGGCCAAAATCATGGCGCGCAGTTGTCCCTGGGAAGCGAAGCTGGCAACCGGCTGTTCGGCCAGGCGAAACTCCAAGAGGTCGCGATGAGGACCGACCAGCGTGGCCCCGCGGGCGAGGTCGGCTCGGCGACTCGCGGTGAGGGCTTGCAACAAGGCCTCCTGAAGCTCGGACAGTGACTCGGACGGTGGCTCGGACAGCCGTGACTCGGACGACCGACGCTCGGACGGTGGCTCGGACCGTGACTCGGACAGCCGTGGCTCGGACGAGGGCTCGGACGAGGGCTCGGACAGGGGCCCGGACAGCCGTGACTCGGACGAGGGCTCGGACAGCCGTGACTCGGACGAGGGCTCGGACAGCCGTGGCTCGGACGAGGGCTCGGACAGCCGTGGCTCGGACGAGGGCTCGGACAGCCGTGACTCGGACGAGGGCTCGGAGAGGGGCCCGGACAGCCGCCCGGACCACCGTGACTCGGACACATCCAGGTCCAAACCGAGATTGCCGCTGGACTGATAGCGCAGCTCCACGGGCATCTGACAGCGCGCTATTAGGTCGAAGGCGCGCACGAAGTAGGGCTCGATGGACCGCAGGTAGTCGCGACGGGCTCGCAGTACCTGGGCGGCGAGGCTGGCAAGTTGCTGGTCGTAGACGTCGAGGAGGGCGTCACGCGAGCTGCGCTTCATGCCTTCGTCTCGCAAACAGATATTCCTATTCTTGAGAACCTTCTCGTAGTCCTGCGCCGCGCTCAGAAAGCCAGGGTGCATGTTGAACACCGCGCGATCGAGAAAGCGTCGACGCTCACCGGGCGATGCTCGCGCCACCAGCAAATCTTCCGGTGCAAAGAGCACCACGTTGAATTCGCCAAAGTACCTGGCCAACGGTCGAACCGTCTTGGAATCCAGGCGCACGACCCGGGAGCGTTCGCTGATGGTCAGCTCGTACTTGCGCTCGAGTCCCGCTCGCAGGACCTGCGCCCTGACCTGGGCACTTGGCTCGTGTATCGAAATCAGGTCACGCAATCGCGAGCTGCGGAAGGATCGCAGGGTGCAAACCGCATACAAGGCCTCGAGCAGGTTGGTCTTGCCCTGGCCATTGTCACCTGAAAATACGTTGAAGCGCTCGCCTGGTTCGAGCGTGCTCGGCACCAGATTGCGAAAGCCGCTAACGCTAAGCGAGCGAACTAGCACGCGCTCAGATGCGCATCGGCATGACGACGCCGAGGTACTCGCGATCTTCGGCTGGGCGAATGACCACCGGATCCAGCTCGCCACCTATCTCAACGATGACGCCTTCGCTGGAGATTTGCGTCAGAATGTCGACAACGTACTTGGGATTGAAGCCCACCGACACTTCGTCGCCTGCCACCGACGCTTCTATCTCTTCTTTGACTTCACCGATGTCAGGATTATCGCTGCTGATGAGCAGCATGTTCTTCTGCACGGTGACCTTGACGCCCCTGGTCTCGGAACTCATCAATTGCGCTCGTTTGAGAGCATCTAGCAGCAAGAGACGATCGACGCGTATCTCGCGCTCATTGTTCTTCGGAATCACGGCCTCGTAGGGAGGGAATTGCGATTCGATGAGCTTGACCGCCAGCTGGATGTCGTTGCCTTGTAGGTAGAGGTAGGGCGTCTTGATGGCGAGCTTGCAGTTGCCACTCACACCTTCAAGAGTGCGTTTGATCTCAAGCAGGCCCTTTTTGGGAATGATGACGCCAGCCGTCAGTTTGGGTCCACCAGGTAGAGCTCGATCGATTTTGGAAAGTCGATGGCCATCAGTGCTCACCATGCGCGCTTTGTCGCCGTCGCACTCGAAGAGCACGCCGTTTAGGTGAAAGCGAGTCTCGTCGTTAGACACCGAGAATAGGGTCCTATCGATCATGGCTCGCAGGGTGGCACCATCCACCTCGCTGAACTCGGTCTCTCTGTGGTCTGGAACCTTTGGAAAGTCCCTATCGGGCATGCCCACCAGTTTGTAGTTGACCTTGCCCGCGCGAATTTCAGCCCACTGATTGTCACTGCGCTTCACTTCAATCTCTTCGCCCGGGAGATTGTTGATGATGTCGTGCAGAGCTTTGGCACCAAGGGTGATGCCACCTTCGCCTTTGTTCTTGCTCTTGAGGTTCGCTGATAGCGAGACGTTCAAGTCGGTCGCGACGACCAACAAGGAACTATCGCCTTCGAGTTTGAGCAACACGTTTGCCAGCATGGGCATGGTGCTCTTTCTGTCGGCGATGCTCTGCGCGAGGCGTAAGCCTTTCAAAAATTCGGTCTTCTTGATTTTGAACTGCATGGGGTCTTTCGCGCTTATGCTGAGCGACTCAGCCATCTAATAAATATGGGAGGGAGTTTAGAAAAAAAGAATAGTAGTAGTAAGAGGATGTGCGTCTATGTGGAAAAGATCCGGAGTTTGGCGGATCCACTTCACTCCCGATGAATCCGGACTGAGGTTAAAAAGTGAAGCACTGCGGATCGAATGCGGACAGACTGATCAATCCGGAAAAGTTTATAACTTACCCTACATAGGTGCACATCTAGTCAGCCGATCGATCCACAGAGTTATCATCCATCCGGAGTGCATGCGCAGAGGTGCGGGAGTGCCTTGCAGGGTCTTGGGGCGCACAGAGGGCCCCGGCTCGCTCGCGAATGCTCGCGAGTGCTCGCGAGTGCCCGCCGTGCTCGCGACGCTCCAAATGCCCGGCTCGCCCGCGAATGCTCGCGAATGCCCGCGAGTGCCCGC
>JAHEAK010000758.1 GCA_024642805.1 Kofleriaceae bacterium
CCATTGGCAAGGGCCCGCTTGACGGCTTCCGTCACCGAGCCACAAGCAACGATGTGGTTGTCCTTGATCAAGATTCCGGAACCGAGATCGGCGCGGTGATTGAAACAACCGCCAGCGCGCACGGCGGCTTTCTCCAGGACGCGATAGCCGGGCGTGGTCTTGCGGGTATCGACGACCCGGGCCTTGGTGCCGCGCACGGCCTCTGCGAAGCGATGAGCCATGGTCGCCACGCCCGAGAGGCGCTGCAGGAAGTTCAGAGCAGTGCGCTCGGCAATGAGGATCGACGAGGAGCGACCGGTCACGCGCATCGCGCCCTGCCCCTCTTCCAACTTGTCGCCGTCACAGCGCAACATCTCCACCTGCACGCTAGGATCGATGCGCTGAAAAACCACGGCGGCGACCCCGAGACCGAAGATGACCATCGGCTCGCGAGCAACGATGCAGGCGCTCAGCTCACTGCCGGCGACCTGCAAGCACTCGGTGGTGACGTCACCGCGACCAAGATCTTCCTCGAGTGCCAACTCGATCAATCGAAGCACGGCAGGGCTTGTGGCGACGTCCATCCCGCGAATTTACTGATCCTGCTCGCGACTGTCTATAGACCTGCTCAGGAGGCCCAATTCTCGACGCGCCAGCCGCGCTTGCGAGCCTGCCGCAAAAGCCGCGCATCGGCGTTTACGGCCACGCCCTCGGCGACTCGCTTCAGTAGCGGAAAATCATTGTAGCTATCGGTGTAAAAGATGGCGTCGTTCACCGAGAGGCCGCGCTCGCTGGCGAACTGCTCGGCCAGACCGACCTTATGTTCTCCGAAACACATGGTCGCGAGCTTGCCCGTAAAGCTGCCATCCACGACTTCAAGTCGCGAGCAGATGACGTGCTCGATACCGACCAGCTTGGCGATGGGCTCGGCGGCGAACTGGCTGGCGCCGCTGATGATGACCGGGATGTCCCCGGCCTGCTTGTGCTTGTCGATCTGTGCGACGGCGGCAGGCGACACCAGAGAGGCCAGCTCCCAGTGCAGCCACTCCTCGCACTTGATGAGCATGTCTGACTCGCGCTCGCCCTTGAGATCCGAGACCAGGCGGGTGGCAAGGCTCTCCATGTCCAGCACGGCCAGGCGGTACAGGATCTGCCAGTACACCGCCTTGGCCATGTACGCCGCGCTGAGCTCACCGCGCTTGTATTCAAAGCGCAACCAGCTCTTGCCCGAGTTTTGGCTGAGGATCGTGCGATCCATATCGAAGAAGGCGACGCGCATGAGGAACCCGATTAGAAAAAGACTTTTTGCAGGATGTGAATGAAGAGATTGCTGGCGGCGTGCGCCATGGTGCCCGCCAGTATGGAGCCTGTGGCCGAGCGCATCCACCCAAAAGCCAGGCCTGGGAAAAACACTGCCAGTCGGCGCGCATCGAGGTTGACGGCAAGGTGACCGAGGGCAAAGAGCGCGGACGAGAGCACCAGTGCCCAGCCAATGCCGCCGCCGAGCACACGCCGTTTGGGCGGCATCGCTCGCTCGCAGAGCTCATGGATCAATCCCCGAAAGAAGAGCTCTTCGGGCAAGGCAATCACCACGACCTGCACGAAGAGCAGCTCGAGAGTGTCGAGGCCGAGCGCCGTCCAGTGCGCATGACTCCAGCCCTTGAACCCAAAGCAGATGCCAGGAGGCGCCAGCGGCGCCAGGAGCGCGCCTTTGGTGCAGGCCATGTCGTAGAACATGACGAAGCCAAAGGTGAAGATCGGAAAGACGATGGCGATGTAGGACGCGGCAATGAGGATGCCACGCAGCTTCGGCCCATAGGAAAATCCGAAGGCGCTCAAATCTTCTTTGCGCCGGTTGGCGAGCAGCACCGTCATGTACAGAAAGACGATGGCAACCAGCGCACCCAGGTTGGCGCTGACAAAGCCCACGCCGCGCGCGATCAACCCGAGCACTGCCACCAACGCGGTGCTGATCGCAAATGCGGCGCACGCTTGCTTTAGCTCAGTGGTCACCTGCTGCTTTTTACAACGAAGTGTTGCCAGCCGAAACGCCAGAGGTCCTGCGTTGCGTCTGCGGCCTGCCTTTGCCCGCTCTCGGCTTGCCCTGTGGGGCGAATTCGTCATAAGACAGCAGCATGAGCACGGACTTTAGCAAGATTCAGAGCATTCTCGGTGACAGCGCTGCCTCGCTCCTCGAGCACAAGTGCAAGACCATCTCCTCCGAGCGACTGCACCTGCCCGGCCCTGATTTCGTCGACCGCATCTTCATGCCCTCCGACCGACCGGCTCGCGTCCTTGGCAATATGCAGCGCATGTACAACACCGGTCGCCTGGCTGGCACCGGCTACGTGTCGATCTTGCCCGTCGATCAGGGCATCGAGCACTCGGCCGCCGCCTCCTTTGCGCCCAACATCGACATGTTCGATCCCGAGAACATCGTCAAGCTCGCCATCGAAGGCGGTTGCAATGCCGTGGCCTCGACACTCGGCGTGCTCGGCATGGTCTCGCGCAAGTACGCCCACAAGATTCCCTTCATGGTCAAGCTCAACCACAACGAGCTTCTGTCCTATCCCAACACCTACGACCAGACGATGTACGCCAGCGTGGATCAGGCCTTCGACATGGGTGCCATCTCCGTGGGCGCGACCGTCTACTGGGGCTCAGAAGAATCCCGACGTCAGCTTCTCGAGATCTCGGAGGCCTTCTCGCGCGCCCACGAGCTGGGCATGTTCACGGTGCTCTGGTGCTACGTGCGCAACTCGGCCTTCAAAACCAAGACCGC
>JAHEAK010000759.1 GCA_024642805.1 Kofleriaceae bacterium
AACCGATGTCCCCGATGCTTTTATTTCCGGAACCTATATCTTCTCAGGCAATCGGCGCTGCCAGGGCCTGCGCTGTGAGCGGAGAGGGACCCGTGAGCAGCCACGCACATTGAGTACTCGCGCTAGGCATCCAGCGCGAGGCTCGGGTAGCGTCGAGTTGCCGGTGCGCACAGAGAACTCGAATTTGTCGTAGCCGGTTCGACCGAAAAGCGATCAAATCTCTGACACTTAGCTTCTCTGGGACGCGAACTAGCTAGCGATAGGGCAGGGCTTTGTGCCCGAAGATGCGCAGACGCTTGAGGAAGGTGTCTAGCACAATGCAGCAGGCCAGGAAGAGCAGGACCCAGGGCCAGAGGTCCTGGGTGTAGTCGATGGTCTCGTTGCCTGGATCGAAGAGCTCCGCTGGCTTGGCTTCGCTGTGGCCGCTGGTGACTGTGCTGGCGTGCGTGAGGCTCTCGACGTTGATGGCAGTGGTGGAAAACTCCTCGGGATAGGGCAGGGCTACCGAGCCCGTCGACTCGGCGACAGTCTGGCCATCGCGTTTGTGCACGGCCTTGAGCATGTAACTGCCGTATCGACCAACCGCAAAGTCGGCCACGTACCTGCCAGCCGCGTTCTGGCTCATGGTGATGGTGTCGATGACTTTGGATGTGCGCGGGTCGATGACCTCGAGTTGCGTCGAGAGCTCGTTGACGAATTTGTCGTCAGAGTCGACGGCATCGACGACGATGCGAGCGCGGCCATCGACGACGGTCGCACTCAAGTCGTAGCTGTCGTAGACCTTGCGGCGCATGCTGGTGCGCACCACCTGCGCCCAGAACTTGGGAAAGCCCGACCAGCGCAGCCATTCGACGCTCCAGCGGTTCTTGATATCACTGGTCCAGGCCACGCTGGTGCCGGCACCAAAGCGCCAGCGTGCCAAGAGCGGCTCACCGAGGTCCGAAATCAGCACGACCTCAGCCGTGGGCTTGGGCTTGGTGGACACGTAGCCATGCAAGAGCGGCGCACTCGCAACGCCAGTGCCCTCGATCATGGCGACCTTCTTGTTGATGTGCGCCTTGACCTTGTCCTCGACCAGCGCTGACTTTTGCGCCTCGGTGGTCTCCTTCATGAAGATGCGCGGCAGGGCGCCCAGATCGTCGGTCATGTACAGGCGGCCATCGCCGTTGTCGGTGACCATCTGCAGCAAGTTGCGATCGGCCTCGCCGATACCGACGGCCGAGACCGTGATGCGAGATGCGCGCATGTCCTGCACCAGATCGGCGACGCCATCATAGGGCGCACGACCATCCGAGAGCAGAATGACGTGTTTGACCTTGGCCTGGGCTGACTGCAAGAGCTCGTAGGCCTCGCGCATGGCGGGGCGAATGTCCGTGCCACCGCCCGCTGAGAGCTTGCTGATGTCGGAGGAAATGCGCATGCGATTGGAGGCTCGTTGCAGGCGCACGATGGTAGTCGGCTGCTGGTCGAAGGCGATGACGGTGATGAGGTCGGTTGGCGAGAGCACCTCCGCGGTGGCGCGGCCGGCTTCCTTGGCCGCTTCCAAGTTAGGACCGCTCATCGAGCCCGAGCGATCGATGACCAGGGCGATTGCGACGTGAGGCTGCTCGCGTTGCTTCTCGCCATCGAAGCGCACCGGCATGATCTTCTCCATGCGCGTGCCCTGGTACCCGCCCGAGCCAAACGAATCCTCGCCGCCGGCCATGACCAGTCCACCGCCCATGTCTCGCACGTACTGCTCAAGGGCGTTCATTTGCGCGAGCCCCATCAAGTGTGCGGCCACATCTGATACGAAGACCAGGTCGTAGCGCTCCAGCTCCTTGGCACTGGCCGGCAGTCCTTGCGGGCTGCGTACCTCGACATCGATGTTCTCGTGCTCGAGGGCGCGCTTGAAGTAGCTGGCGCTCGAGGCGTTGGTGAGAGCGCTGCCCTCGACGTAGAGGACGCGCGGCCGTCCACTCACAGGGGCCGTCATGACCGAGCTGTTATTGGCAAGCTCGGCGTCTTCCTTGGCACCGCTCAGGTTGAGCGTGTAGGTCGTGAAGCCAGCTTTCTTTGCCTGACTTTTAAATGTCACCCAGGTGACGCCAGCCTTGACCTTGACCTTCTTGCGGGCATCGAGGGCGTTGGCGAAGTCGTCCTGCTTGAGGGTGAGAGTGACCTCGTCATCATGGTTCGACCAGATTTCCGCTTTGACCTCGAAGGGGGCACCGACTTTGATTTCGTCAGGTACGCGCAGCGAGGCGATGCGCACTTCCTGAACGCGGCCCTCGGCGAAGGTCTTGTAGGACACGGGAATCTTCAGTTCCTGGGCGCGATAGCTCTCGGAGAGCAGGTCGCCATGGGTCTCGTTGCCATCCGAGATGATGACCATG
Organism: Kofleriaceae bacterium; assembly: GCA_024642805.1. Classification (GTDB taxonomy): domain Bacteria; phylum Myxococcota_A; class Polyangia; order Haliangiales; family Haliangiaceae; genus NORP324. Next base: position 2,376 of record JAHEAK010000759.1, read on the forward strand.
CGCGGCAGGAAGCCATCCGGGTACAGACCATAGGCCAGCTGCATGGCGGCCTGGATGTTGGTGCCTGCGTTGCCGCCCACGTGCCGGGCAATCGATTCTGGCTTGCCGTCGCGCAAGAGGTAGGGGCGCTCGGCGAAGCTCACCAGGAAGACCCGGTTGTCCTTGCTCTTGGCTTCGATCACCTGTTGCGCGTACTCGCGGCTTTCTTGCAGCTGTTGATCGCTGACCGAATCGCTTACGTCGACCAGGATGACGGTCGCCACTTTGTTGTAGGTGTTGGTCCAGCTAGGGCGAGCAAGGGCCAGCGAGATGCCGACCACGATGAGCGAGCGAAAGATGGTGCTCAGGTACTGCTGGAAATCACTGACGTCGGTGAGGCTGAG
>JAHEAK010000760.1 GCA_024642805.1 Kofleriaceae bacterium
GCCCAGAGCCGCCGGGCCCGTAGGCAGGGCCCGGCGATACAGCCACAAGAGCGGCGTCGAAACCAGGTAGCCCATGACGCCGAAGGAAGTGGATACGTAGAGCGCCTGGCCAAGCGGGTCGGAGGGATTGGCCGCGCGGTTGAGTGTGAAGTCGATGGCGATCAAGAGCGCCCATCCGATGGTCTGTAAGATCATGGGAGAGCGCATGGATCTCGAAGATAGCAGACCTGGCCCGCTCGGCGTCAGTCTCTTGCTAACGAGGCTTCGTCGAGCGCGCACGCCAGGTCGGCAAGGCATCGCTGCGCCTAGTCGCGAGCGCGGGTCTTTCGCAACAGGAAGGCAAGAGCCAGCAAGAGGGCGGCGGCCAGGCTGGAGGCGCCGGAACCAGCGCTTTGACAGCCACTGCTGAGCATGCCCTGCGAATCGTTGCCGGAATCGCCATTGCCCGTGCCCTCGCCATTGCCCATGTCGTCGCCCGTACCATCACCGGGAGGCGTGTCATCGCCGCCGCCACCAGGGGGCGTGACCTCGCCGCCAATGAAGGCGTCGATAAAGGCTGCGTGACTATCGGGGCGCGTGGCAATGGAACGTCCTTGACCACAGGGCTCGTCGACCCCGTTGGCGCCCGTGCTGCCGCGCGAGGTCACGCCGACGACGTACTCGACGCCGTTGAGCTGCATGAAAGTTGGTCCGCCCGAGTCGCCATTGCAGGTTCCGTCTGGATCGTTGCTGGTGGCAAGCTCACCGGGATTCATGCCTGAGACTTCGGCGGGCGCGACGCTGAACAAGGTCGCAACGCCACTGCGCTTGATGCCGGCATCGTTTGCAGATTCCACCGTGACGCCAAAGCCGACCATGACCACCGGCTCGCCGACGTGCGACTCCAAGGGGATGGGGTTGTAAGGCGTGGTCGCGGGACACTGCTCGGCAAATCGCAGGAGAGCGATGTCGGCCCCGCGAATGTCGGCGGCAAAGCTTGGTTCCACCAGGACCTCTGTGACCTGAATGATCTGTTGCGGCTGCTCTTCGCTGGCGCCGAAGAGCGCGGTGAGGACGGAGGCTTGCTCGCCTTCTACACAATGCGCGGCGGTGAGACCGACGGTCGGGGTAATGCAGGTGCCCGTGCACCCGCCTTGACCGTTGTACGCCAGGGCGAAGACGGAGGGATAGCCAGCTTCGGGGCTGCCTCCGGTGATCGCCTGTCGCTCGGAGTCGACGAAGGCATCATCGGCGGCGAGACAGGCAGCGAAGCTTGGCAAGAGCGAGAGGGCGAGGAAGAGGCGAAGGCGGAGCATGTGGAGGAGTCCTTTTGCAGAGAGGTATCCCCCAAGAGTGCATGGCGCAGGCCAAGGGCGACCGACCACTCACGGATCGCGAGCTACCGTTCGTCGACAAAAGGGCGATGCAGCTGTGGATCCGCTCCCAGGGTTGAGGACTCTGGCCCCGCCCCTGGACTACTTGCTCAACGCGCAGTCTTGCAGCGTGCCACCAAAGCTTGCGCTGGCGATGCCGCTCACCTTCAGGGTCGCGCCTTGGCTAAGGCCCTCGACCTGGCTGGCGTCGAGCACATCGCAGTAGATGCTGTCGGGCGAGCCCACTTCGTTGACAAGGCTCACCGTCGTCGTGCTTTCGTCGCTGCCCGTCGAGGTCGAGGTCGAGACGCTGAGGAGCTTGGCTTCTACGGTGATGGTCTTGCCGACCCACTTGGACTTGGCGCCAGCGATGCCAGCGCGAAAATCGTCGAGGGTGGCAACGCCGTCTTCGGAGGGCGCGGGTGCATTGGGATCTTCCAGGTCTTCGGCTTTGACACCGGCCGCCTTGGCACAGGTTTCAAAGGCGCTCATCGAACTCTTGTCGACGGTCTCGGCTTTGGCCACGGTGCCGACCATGTCTTGCGGATCGGGTTTGTCCTTGAAGAACTCGGCCTCGTTGTCCTGGGAGACATAGACGTAGGTACAGGAATCGCCCTTCATCGCGCCCCAGTAGTAGCGATTCTCTTCGACCAGGGTGGGCTCGCCCATCTTGCTCTTGAGCTTGGCAAAGCCCGTGCTCCAGGCGTCGAAGGGCTGCACCAGGCCGTTGGCGGCGGTGATGGTCTCTGCGTCGAGGGTGCCAGTGAAGACGGGCAGGACGGCTTGCGAATCTGCGGTCTTGGTCGCTGACGGGGCCGGGTCAGAGGCTTTGTCGGACTTGCTGCAGGCGGCACCGCTGAGAGCGGCGATGATGGCGACGAGAATGCTTGTGTTGCGCATGGCTTCTCTCACGAGAGCCACTTGCCCTGTGCGGGTCGCACAAAAATCGTCGCTTAGCCTGGCCTAGCCTGGCCTAGGCCCCGCTGCGCTTGTCGGCGATGATGGCGATGCGCTGGTTGGCCTTTTGGGCCAGGGCTTCCTCGGGATTGGAGCTGAGAACCGCCTGACAGGCCTGCACGGCCTGGTCGTACTGGTTGAGGCCCTCATTGGCCAGGCACAGGTTGAAGTAGAAGCGCGGGTCCTTGCTGATCGAAATGGCGCGCTCGAATTGCGCCTTGGCAGCCTGGATGTCTGCGGCTCGAAAGAGGCGCTTGCCTTCGTCGTTGGCCGCTTCGGCGGTGGCGAGTTGCTCCTCGGTGAGAGCAGGGCCGGTGGTTTGCGGTGGCGGTGTGGTGACCGGCGCCGCGCGCGCGATGCGCTCTCCTCCACAACCAGACTTGGCGAGGATGGCGGCCACGCGCTTGCCGACGGCGACCAGCGCTTCGTTCTCCGGATCGGCGCCC
>JAHEAK010000761.1 GCA_024642805.1 Kofleriaceae bacterium
ACGAAATAGAAACCCTGGGTGAGGCAGCGCGTGATCGACTCCACCGAGCTGAGGCTCGCTGAAGAAGTGAGGAAACTGCCGTCGCCGCGATACAGCGCCAGGTCGAGGTCGCTCTGGTTGCCGCCGCTCAGATTGATGGTGATTTGCGAGTCCTGCGGCACAAAGATCTCGAACCAATCCTCATCGTCACCGACCCCCGAAGTCGCCGGGCAACTCACCAGGCTATGGCTCTGGTTGGCGGGCAAGAGCGGATTGGCGTGGGCCTCGCCTCTGGAGTCATTGTTTTCGAACGTGTCGTCAACGCACTGGCTGCCCTGCGGGTTGCTGCAATCCTGGGATACCGGAACGCATTGCGTGGAGCTGGCACCGTCGACAGAGAGCAGCGAGGAGGTGGAACATGTGTAGCCGCTTGGACACGAGCCGGAGCAGCTGCGCAAGCAGAAGGATTCCGAGGCCGGGCCAACGTTGACGCAGTGATCCGCCGCGCCGCCACACTGCACATCCGCCGTGCATGGTTCACACAGAGCGGCGTTGCCAGCTCCGCCAGGGTTGGTCACTTTCATCTGAAAGGAGGCGCCATCGGCAGGCAGCTGGGTGAGGTGATCGCAAGAGCCCTCGGCGTCGTCATCATCATTGGCAACGATGACGTAGTAGATGTCCTTGGAGCTGCCGACCGGCATCGACACGACGGGATTGGGAATCGTGGCCGTAAAACTCGCGCTGGCCAGGGTGCCGTCAGCTGGCTGCATCGTGACCTGAATCATTTGGCTGAGATCAGGGGGCTCGCTCGGCTGGGTAGCCGAGTAGTAAAGCAAGGGCTCCTGTTTGAGGCCCTTGTCGTCGGATATCTGCGCGCTGATGCGAATGCTGGTGAGACTGCTGATGTCGGCGGCGCTGTGAACGATGACGGGTGGATCGCCGGGACAGTCTTCCTTCAAGGGGCTGCGCAGCACGATCAAGTACGGATGCAAGGCAACAGGGTTGTCGCCATCGTCGGCGCTCAAGAGCAGCGTGTAGCGATCGTCTGCTTCGATCTGCTGTTTGGTCGGGCAGAAGTTCCATTGCGCCGTGAGACCTGTGAGCTGGTCGAGGGTGGCGCCTTCGATCAGCGGATCGGCCTGGCCAAGCTCTACCTCGGCGGAGTCGCCGTCGACGACTTCGACGTTGAGGGCTAGACAGTCGGTGACAGATAGATCGAGTGTCGTACCGCTGCCCTGGGGATGCACGAAGCGCGGCGCCGAGTTGCCACCCACCGCCGAGCGCACTCGCACCATGATCGTGATCGTGTCGTTTCGCTCGCCATCGGATGCTACGAAGTCAAAGAACCAGTCGCCGACATCGCGAGCCTCTGGCGTCCATCGAAACTCGCCGACACCAATCGGTAGGCGATTGAGTGATGCGCGTGAGTAGATGTCGGGAACCGTCGACTCGAAGCTGTAGAAGACCTCGTCGCCATCTTCGTCGGCCGCATTGAGCACGATGACCAACTCTTGATTAACTGCCACGATCTGATCGGGGACCTGTTGCAGAACCGGGTCGGAACCACCTGGCCCGCACGCCAGCAAGCAGGCTGCTAGGACGAGGAGCTGGGCGTGGCGAAGAAAGCTTGGCATGGCGGGGTGCTTGTCGTGGGGGCGTCTTGGGAGAGGAGTCGCTTTCGGAGCGCGTACTCGCCGCGTTCCGGAAGCTCACATTAGCAAGTGCAAGCCAGGTGCATGCAACAGCATTCCTTATGCCCCTATCAGGACTTTCCGGAACGGCTGGCCGCCCACAGGCGACCGTGATCATCGGAACAGAGGAAGCGCACCAGAGCTGCGATTTCAGCGTCTTGCATGGCCGCCGCCGGATCCCTCAACTCCTTGATGCGCATCAGCGCGCGCACGCTGGCGGCAGCGTCACCCGCACACACCGCTCCGCAGCGGTTGGCGGCCTCGTAGATGCCCGCGTAGATCGCTTTGTGATCAAACTGCGGTGTTCCCAATCCCATCGCGAAAGGTGCCAGCTCTTGCAACATCTGGCTGGGGATGAGGCGCTTGAGCTTTTGCTGCTCTTGCGCCGCGGCCTCTGGGTCAACACCGGGCGGTGCGAACTCGGGCTGGAATTGGCGCAGGATTCCTACCAGCAACACGCCAAAGGCATCCACGCCCAGCTGTACGGGCACCGAGAGCTGAGAGGCTGCCAACTTCAGGGAGCGACCCACCAGGAAGCGAAGCTCCGCGGCCCGCTCGATCGAGACCAGCTCGCTGCCAAAGATAAGCGAGGGCGGACTGGTGGGCTCAGCGGCGATGATGCGCGGCTTTTGCTTGGAGACATAGATGTCGACGTCCTCGATACCCATGTCGGCGCTCTGTTCGAGGATCATCGTCGCCAACGCATCGGATCCCTTGCGCAGCCTGTCACTGCGACCGACGCCGTGGTTGCGAACATCCATGCCCGCGTGCTTGGCCAGGCGGTCGCCGAGCAGCGAGAAGAGTGCACGCACCGAACCTGAGGCCGCCTGTGAGAAGAGCAAGTCATCGTGCTTGGAAGATGCCAGCTCGGTCCAGGCAGGCTGAATGGGGGTTTTGGCAAGCTCAAGCGTCTTGGCCTGGCTCTCGCCCAGGAGCACGGCGATGCTGGCCGCCGCTACCGCCACCGGCTTGGACTCTGGGCTCCCTGCCTGCACCCGTGCCTGCATGGCCCGCGCGATGATGCGATAGCCCTTGGTGTCGGCTGGGCGTGAGGCGATGCGGGCGCGCATGGCACTGGCTACG
>JAHEAK010000135.1 GCA_024642805.1 Kofleriaceae bacterium
CGCGTTGGCGTCGAGTGCGCTCATCGCGATTCGGCCCTTTACGATCACGCAAGAGGGTCGCCCAATAGCGCGCCTGCACCCTGATGGTCGCAGCGAGGGCACCGAGCCAGACGAGAGCGGCAAGCCCGCCTTCTGGGCGCCCGGCCCGACGCTGCACAGCGACGGCACCATCATTCTCAGCAAGGGCGGCTTACACGCTAGGCTCGACGCCAAGGGCGATATCTACATCTTGAATCCCGACCCGCAGAGCAACGAGAAGCAGCTCTTTTGTCACATCGAGGGGCTCTCGCTGCGCTTCACTGATTCGAAGCTCCCTTGGACCGTACGCATTGATGACCGCACCATCGTCTTCAATGGCCCTGGCGCCGCCAACCAGATCGAAGGCGAGATCGATCCTGAGGTGCAGCACACGGCCCTGGTCATGACCGCCGCCTTCTTCATCGATATGGCGATAGCCCCGCCTTAGGCGGAAAAGCCCACCTAGAGCCCGGCGACGCCGCCTGCGCAGGGCTCGCCTGGCGTACCGGCAGCGGCCACAGGTACGATCACCAGTGATGAGTGATGTCGACCCAGAGGACGAGACCCTGGCCAGCGATTCCGAGCCGAGTTCGGGCCTGGCGGCGACGATGGCGGCTATCCGTTCCGGCGCCAACGGTGCGAAGGAGGACGCCGTACCAGCCGCATGGCGTCGATACGAGCTACACCAAGAGCTTGGCGCCGGCGGCATGGGTCGCGTCTTTGCTGCAACGGATCTGCAGTTTGGTCGCAAGGTAGCGGTCAAGCAGCTCAAGCATCCCGATCGTTGGGAAGGTCGCGAGCGCTTCGAGCTTGAGTCCTTCGTGACTGGCAACCTCGAACACCCCGGTATCCCCGTTGTCTACGAGCGCGGTGGCGACGAGAGCGGGCATCCCTTCTATGCGATGCGCCATGTGCAGGGCACCACGCTGAGTGCGGCCATTCGCGATGCCAAGGCTCTCAGCGAGCGTCTCAAACTCTTGCCCACTCTCACGCGCGTCGCTCAAACCCTGGCTTACGCGCATAGCCAGGGCGTCGTGCATCGAGACATCAAGCCCGACAACATCATTATCGGCGTGCACGGCGAGTCCTTCGTGCTCGACTGGGGCATTGCCAAAGTGCGCGGCCTGGCAAACATCAGCAGCTCCGGCGGCGACGGCAGCAAACACGGCAGCAAAAGCAGCGCCAAGCGCGTGGACAGTGCTTCGACGCAGCACGGGCAGGTCATCGGCACGCCGGCGTACATGGCACCGGAGCAGGCCGCGGGTGCCGTCGATCGCATCGACGAGCGCACGGATGTCTTTGCTCTCGGAGCCATTCTCTTTCACATTCTCAGTGGCCAGGAGCCGTATCAGGGCACCAAGCTGCACGAGGTCCTGGCCAAGGCGAAAGAGGCAAAGCTTCCGGACCTGGAGAAGGTCGCGAGCGAGGCTCCTCGACAGCTGCGCGAGATCTGCCGAAAGGCCACTCAGAAGAACCCGCAAGAGCGCTACAGCAGCGCAGGCGAGCTTGCCGACGCGCTCGAGGAATTTGCCGTAGGTGCTTTGAGTCGCCAGGATCGAGGCCCCGTCGGTCATCTTGCAACGGGCGTGAGCGTGCTCAGCATCCTGGTCGCGCTGCTTGGCACGGCGATGACCTTTGCAGCTGTCGCCTCTACCAGCGAGCAAGGCCTCGGCTCTCTGAGCAATATTGCCTTTGCGATCCTGGGCGTTGGCTTTTCGGTCATCGAGTATCGCAGCCGAGGTCGGTATCGCCTGTCGCCACTTATCCTGGGACTTCTGGGTGCGACAATGCTTAACGGCGTCGCCCTGACCTTTACGGGCTTCGTCAAGGTCTTCGCCGCGGCCGAATCGCCAGAGAACTTCGCGAACATGGATCTCTTTCGGGAAATCCTGACGACCGGATCGCGTGAGGCCTTGTCGGTACTGGCGGCCAGCGCCGCACTGGCCATGCTGCAGCTCTTTGCCTGGGCGGTGGCGCGCCGCCGCATCCTGCTCGGGTAGTGCCGGCTAATCGATCCGCCGCCAGCGCACAGGCGACCTGGTAGCTGGCCTCACCAGGGACGCGATCTACACACCGGAGTTCATTGCTATGCTGGGGCGACATGCACCGCCACTTCTTGTTCGCCTTCGTCATCTCGATCGCTGCCGCGGCGTGCAGCGCTCCGCCCTCGCCCTCGGCTGATGCCAGCATCGCAAGCTCCGATCTGCTCGCCCTCACCGAGGGCTGCTCCGACCGACTCGGCGGCGACTACGCCACCGATGTCGGCGAGGTCGCCAACATCTCAATCTGCGGCTTGCCTGGAGCTGTTTACTGGCACGCCGATCTGGATGTCGACTGCGATGGCCGAGAGAGTGCGCAATGCAATCTCAACACGGATCCGGCGTATCAATCCGAGACCAGTGTGACGGACTCGCAGGATCGGCCACTCGACGCCGCGACTCTGCCCTATGTCGTCATTCCGCTCGGGTCTGCCCGCTTCGACTACGTTCAGGCTGAGATTGAGCTTGGTGCCGTCGTGGCTGTGATTTACGACGGCAAGGTTGCGTTCGGCGTGTTTGGAGACGAGGGGCCGGAGGACATCATCGGCGAGGCCTCGTACGCGATGGCAGGTTTGCTCGACATCGATCCCGATCCGGAAAGCGGTGGCGCCGAGGACGGGGCCACGTACATCGTGTTCACGGGGCCAGACGCACTGGTCGAGCCCATCGAAGATCACGCTGCCGCTTCTCTCCTCGGCCTTGAGAAAGTGCAATCGTTGCTCGCGCATTGATGTCAGGCCAGCTCCTCCTCGGAGGGGGCGAAGCGGCCCGATCGGAGATTTCCCCTACTGACCGACCGCTCGATCAGTAACGCAGGGCTAGGGTGCGCTTGGCTAGTCCTTCGGTGGCTGGCAGGCGGATCGGTGAATCTCCGGTTGTAGTCTGCAAGCGACGTTCGCTCGCGCAAGGTGTCGACGGAGTGCCCGAGCCGGTGGTCGACGCGGTGCTCGACGAACATGCACACGCGAAGGAGATGGCAGCGCGGCGAACTTGATCTACCTCCTGGCCTGTCAGCCGACGGCGGGCGAGCTGGCTTTGCCCCCGGGCAACTCGCTCGAAGAGCTTGCCTGGTGCTGGTTTGGTACGTGCGCGCCTACCTGAGGTGCCCCGACAACTTGCCGCGAGCGTGACCGACACGAGCACGGACCAGGGCGCGCCGCTGGCTAGCCGAGCCGCCGCTGACCTCTTCACGGTCGGACGGAAGGCCCGCAGAAAGGTTGCGATGCGGCCTAACCTGCTGAATACTCGATGTACGTACATGGCCCACATCCTGCTCTAGCTCCCGGCATGTCCGCAGCTGCCCGTCTCCCCCTGGCCCTCGCTCTGGCCTCCTTGCTGCTATCCGCCGCCGCTTGCTCGCCGACGCCAGACGCTGGGCCGAGCGGCGACGGCGACAAAGCCGACAGCCTGCTCACCTGTCCCGCCCACGTCGGTCTCAACTCGGCCGAAGGTTCGCAACGCCGATGCGTCAACACTGACAACGGCCAGTTCGTTGCCACGGCCTGCTGTGCGGATGTTTGTGCCGGTGCCGATTGGCGCGAGCAACAGAACGGAACCTTCTGTGCCTGGGTCGATGAGCCGGGCACGCCGGGCGCACAGGTCGGTCAGTTTGCGCCGCGCATCTGCTGCGATCTCAACGAGCGCCTCAGCTGCGAGGTCGCGGAAGTCGTGGGTGACACCTGCCAGGACGCCAGTCGCGGCCGCGAGGTCTCTGCTGCCTGTTGCCAGTCAACGCCCGAGGCCTGTCATCCGATGGTTGCTAGCGAGCTGCGCGCTTGCGTGGACCAGGTGATGGAAGACAACGCCAGCGATCCAGAAAGCTTGCCCATGCTTCCCTCCGAGGCGCTGGCAGTGTGCGCAAGCGAAGGTGATTTGCAGGGGCCAATGCTCGACTCGCTGTGCCAGTTCCATCCCGACTCAGAGTTTTGCCAAGTCACCATGGAGAGCTTCGCGACGCAATTCGTCCCGGCATGCGCAGGCGATCTGGCTCCCGAGTACAGCTGCGTCTTCGGACCGCGCTATCACGAGATTTTTCAGAGCTCCCGCTTCGTCGTCGCTGCGCACGCGGACTTGCGGCTGGCCGATGCCCAGGCGCTGCCAGCGGCGGAACAATCACAGATCCTTCAGGCCTTGGCGCAGTCGGCACTTGGCCAGGCAAGCGACCTTAACGAAGCATTCGACTTCGTCGATGACAATCGCATCAATCAGGTGCGCCTGTGGGATGGCAGCAACGACCAGCCTTTCATCGCCTATGAGTTTGGTGCCGGCGACAATTCCTTCGGCGCCATCTTCCATGCCGATAGCGGCCAGCTGGCGGCACGCATTATCGATGGCGACATCTTCGATGGCAGCGCCAACGCCGGACTCGGCTGCGACATCTCGGTCGGGCCGGGTTGGAAGACCTGCAGCGAAAACAGCGATTGCTCGAGCGGCATGCGCTGCGAAGGCCGCATCAGCGGGCATCCCGCGCAGAGCTCGCTTGGCAAGTGCGTTGACCCCTTGGCCGGGCAGGGCGTGCCGGGCAATGGCGATGATTGTGCCAGCGCCGCCGACTGCTCCTTCGTCGATGGCCTGGTGTGCTCGGGACTGACTCGCTCGGCGGGCTTCTGTCGACCGGCCTGGATGTCGGCGCGATTCGAGGCCAGGACCAGCTCGCTGATCTCGGCAGGCGGCGTGGTGGAACAAGACATCTTTGTCTACGGCCTTGGCAACACGCCGGAGGATGCCGTCATCAAGTTCGATATCTCGCACACCAGGGTGCGCGATCTGAACATCACGGTGATTCCAGCGGGCCGCGACAACGCCAGCCTGGCCACGGTGTTTACGGGCGCAACCGATGCGTTGCCCGGCCAGACCTCCCTGTCCATCAACGCCAATCTCTTCCACCCGGGCGATGAGGATCTCAACGGCCGCTGGACCTTGCACATTGAGAACACCGGCAACGGTACCGGCAGCGTCTCAGGCTACGAGCTGGACTTCAGCAGCCGCTTTGACTAGCGCGGCTCTTGCCGTGGGCAGCGAGCCCCTCAGCAGTGAACCCAAATAGCGAATTTTCGATATAAGAGTAAATCTTAGCGTTGTGGAGGGCTTGTGTCGCCGGGGCGAAGGCTGTTGACTGACGAACCCGGGTCTTGGCCCTGGGCCGCCGAGTTTCGCAGGAGCCTGCCAGTGACCAGGCGCATCAAGAAGAAGCCAAACTCAGGGTTCTGAAAGAAGAGCTGGGTGACCTGATCGCGGGTAATGCTGTACAGGAGGGTCTTGCCCTGGCATTGCGCGGTGGCCGTGCGGCGGTTGTGCTCCGAGAGGATGCCAATCTCGCCGAACATAGCACCCGCCTCTAGGGTGTGACCGATCTCTTGCAGGCGGATGGCACCCTCGCGAATCAAGTAGAGCTTGTGCGAGTCATCGCCGACGCGGAACAAGACTTCGCCGTCGGCATGCATTTCCTTCTTCATGAAGGGAATGAGTGCGTCGGGTTGAAAACCGCCCTCCGCGGCCTCGGCAACTCGCAAGAGCAGGGCGCGCATCTGGTACAGGCGATAGAGATTCACCGGCAGCATCAGGCACTGCATGGCCAGGATTGGATAGAGCCCGGCGGCTGCGGCGTAGACGATCATCGCGGCGTTGGCGGTGATGCCAGCCACTCGCAGCGGGATCATGGTCTTCATCCAGAAGGTCGAGAACATCAGGAATGACCCGACGTAGCCCGCGTACTCCTGCCATCCCATGGCCGGCATTGTAGCGCCGCCCCTGGGCCCCGCGCGAGCCAGGGGCGCGCGCGTGGTCCAAGGCTGTGTCGCTAGTTGGTTTTGATGAACTGGGTGACCAGCGTGTATGGACGGCAGCTGTTGGCGCCGGCGAAGGGGTGAACTCGAATGAAGAAGTTCAAACCGTCGTTGGTGCCGCCGCCGCAAGGGCCATCCCAGGCCAGCGAGACCGTGTCGCTCTGATCGCCGCCAAGGACGCTGGTGAAGCAGTCGACGGAGCAGGAGCTGTCGGTGAAGCTGTTGTAGCAAACCTCGAGGTCGTAGTCCTTGCCAGTCGGAGGCGTGAGAGTGACGGTGTACAGATACTCCTCGTTGACACCAGGCGTGCAGGTGGTGAACGACTCGGTGGTGGTCTGTCGGTACCAATCCTCGTCACCCGCGGTGTAGATGGTCATGTCGTTGTAGGTCTGCGTCAGGCCTTCGCCGAGCAGCCCCAGGTAGTGGTGGCTAGCGCAGCTGTTGTTGAGCTCGTAGGAGTCAGTGGGCAGTCCGTTGTCGATGCTGCCGTCGCAGTTGTTGTCGATGCCGTCGCAGGTCTCTGCGCGCGCGGCGCCGCTGTTGGCCACGCAGCTTTGTGGGGACCCGTTGGTGCAGCGGTTGACTGTCACTTGGCAGGCGCCGGTTCCGCAGGTCTGTGTGCCGAGGTTGAGGTTGTTGCAGCTACCGGCGGTCGTGCCGGTGCAGCTGCTGAGATTCGGCGACTGGCAGGTGCTATCGCAAACAAGCGAGGCCGTGCCGCGAGCGGTTTGTGCCGAGCACTCTTCGCTGGCCGTGGCGCACGAGGCTGATCCGCTACAGCTGGCCGCCGCTGCGCTGACGTCAGCCTTTGCAAAGCAGGTGTTGCTCTGCCATCCAAAGTAGAAGCCGCTGCAATTGACGGCTCCGCACTCGGCATCCGGATCTTGGCCGTCGGCCACCAGGCTACAGGTGCCCACCGAGCCAGCGAGGTCACAGGCGTTGCAGGTACCGGTGCAGCTGTTGTTGCAACACACGCTATCTACGCAAACCAGCCCGCTCGAGCAGTCGCTCTGTTGGTTGCAGAATCCGCCAGGGCCGGCGTCGGGCACGCAGCTGCCGTTGTCACAGTGCGCCGAGACATCGCAGCCGGTGTCATTGACGCAGGTGGTGGCACAAAGCGCGGCCTGGTTGCTGGATTGATTCGCGCTGCTCGTGCAACTCACACCTGGATAGAGCGAGCAGTCATTGGCGAGCAGACCAGCGCAGGCGGAGTCGTCGCCGACAACGCTGGCGCTGCACTGGAAATTGGCGCCGCACACGCCGTCGGTGCGCGTGCCCTGGCAGCTGCTCTGTGAGTCGCAGGCAGCGCTTTGATCGAGATGGTCACAATCGCCATTGTCGGCGCAGCAATCACCAGCACCACAGCAAAAGCCGTTCTCACAGTGGCCGCTGGTGCACTGGGCGTCGCCAGCACAGGCACTGCCGTTGACTTCATCGAACTCGCACTGGCCTTGCGCGTTGCAGTAAGCGTCGGCATCGCACTGGGCGTTGCTGGAGCAGCTGGTTGGACACACCGGTGGGCTTTGATCGATGACGCCCGTGCACAGCAAGCTCAGGTAGGGGCCACAGGTGTTTGCGATGGTCGCCGATGTGCACGCCGAGTCATCGGGCGCATTGTTGAGCGTGCTGCACTGCGAGCTAACGCACTGGGCGAGATTGCGCTGGCCCTGGCAGGCCGAGGCAATGGTGCAGCTTGGCGCTGTCGAGTAGCCGGCCGGGCAATCGCTGGCTGCAGAGCAACAATCGCCACCGCTACAGCAGAAGCCGTTTTGGCAGTGACCGCTCTGGCATTGCGCATCTTGCCCGCAGGTGCCGCCGTCGCCGTGGTCCTGCTCGCATACGCTCGTCGAGCTGTTGCAAAAGGCGTTGGCGTCGCAATCGGCGTTGGAGGCACAGGTGGTGGGGCAGGTGGGCGTGGTCTGCGTAACCTGGCCCGTGCAGAAGACCGGTCGGAAGAAGCCGCACTCGTTGGCGACCGTCGTGACACCGCAGGCCGAGTCGTCTTGCTCTTCACCCGTGGTCGCGCAGGTATTGCCAGCCGTGCATACGGCCGCTCCCTTGCTGCCCTGACAGGTGCGAGGATCCTCGCAAACCGGATCGAAGGTACCAAAGCTCGGGCAGTCGCTCGCCTGTTGGCAGCAGTTGCCAAAGGCACAGCAGAAGCCGTTCTCGCAGTGAGCGCTCTGGCAGTCGCTGGTCTCGTTACAGGCCTGGCCATCGCCATAGTCGCTCTCGCAGGCCGAGGCGTCGCAGTGGGCCGGGTCGGCGCACTTGCCGTCATCCTCCGCATCGCAGCTGGTTGCGCAGGCATCGCCGCTGTCGCCGCCCTCGGAGCAGGTGTAGAGCCCGCACAAGACTTCCGGCTGCTCGACGCATTCGGCACTCACGCAGGTCTCGGCGGCGCGCATGACGAAGCCATTGGAGCTGAGTCGACAATCGGCTTTGCCGCAACCGCTGACATCGACATCGACGCCACCGCTGCAATCGTTGTCCTTGCCATCGCAGACCTCGTCGGCGTCGTCGTAGATGTCGGCGTCGTTGTCGTTGCAGTCGGTGGCGCGACAGTCGTCACCGCGACCGCGGAAGTCGCCATCGGCATCGACGCAGCACACGCCACTATCGCTCATGCACAAGAGGCCAAGCGAGGTGGACTCGACGGTGACCGGTTGGCAGCTGAAGCCACCTGGGCACGAGTCACCGGCATTGGCGCAGTCGGAGGCACAGAAGCTGCCACCTTCATACTCGACACAGCGATTGCCCTCGCCACCGCATTCGGCATCGCTGGTACATCGCAAACAAATAAAGTCCTGGGCGTGCACGCATACCGAGTCTTCGTCGCGACACGCGTAGCCAGAAGGACAGCCGGCGTCGCAGCCAAGTGAGCACCAACCGGGGATGTCACCCTCGGCATCGAGACACACGCCGCTTGCGCACTGGGCCGTCTCGGTGCAGGGCTCGCCGAATCCGGCCAGTGTGCTGGCATCCTCGGGAGCGCCATCGGAAGGAATGCCTTCGTCAGGAGTTTTGCCCGAGGCACAAGCGGTCGTGAAGACCAGCAGGCAAAGCACGAGCAGGCGCAGGAAATGGGCACGTTGCTCCCGGTTCGGCATGACGCAGAGAGTCGGAGAAGGTCGTGTAGGTTTCTGTAACCTAGCCCACAGTTGCTGGCGATTGCGACTATTTAAGAGCGGCCTGCGCCGGGCACGAGCAGCTCTACAGGGTGCCCATCACTGACAAGCCGGGGGCGTCACCCACCACCGTCGGCATGATGGCGACCGGGTGATCTTCTGCGAAGCGCTTGTCAGGACTCATGTCTTTTGTGAAGTGCACGCCCAGACCAAAGCCGCCCCAGATGCCGAGGAGCACGGAGCTCGCGAAGATGCGGCCCTCTTGATCGTTGTCGGGCGTACCTCCGATGAGAGCCATGGCGCCAAAGCCACCAACCGCGCCCAGAAAAGCACTTAGATTGACCAGGTTGGCTCGGCTGGTCGACCAGTTCAGGCCGGGCGATAGGGCCACGCCCGCCACCAGGCCCGCATCCAGGCCAAGGGTCATCAGCGTGAGGTAACCATCGCTGCTCAAGTCAGGCTGGACGATAAGCAGGCCAAGGCCGGTGCTGGCAATGCCCATCAGACTCAGGGTCGATGTGAAGGTCATCTGGCCGCGTGTTGGTTGCGCTTGATCGGCCAAGACCATGGCAGCGGTGCCACCAACCATGATGCCAACCAGTCCAGAGCTCACGAAGAGGTCTTCATCATTGGAAAATCCCAGCGGGCTGGCCATCAACAGAGCGTTGCCAAGGCCAATGCCGATACCCAGGCTGTACGCACTCGACATGCCGCCTGTGATGCGTCGACCCTTGCTGCCCTGCAAGCTGCCGACGAAGCCGCCAGCAGTGGCCGCGGTGACCAGGAGCGTGGCTCCGCGAAAGTCGTCGATGTTGAGCAAGATGTCGAATGCGATGCCAGCGTAGAAGGCAGCTAGCGTGGTCGAGACAACGAACTCGGCGCGACCGGCGTTGGGTTCATCATCATCCGAGCGCAACGTCTTGGTCGGCAAGGGCGCCTGCACGGCCTGGCTTGGAGCGGAGCCGTGGCTGAGATTGACACCGCTATCCATGTAGCGCCTGGCCAGCCTGGCGAGCTCGCGCGCGGCGCCGCGCATCTCCGGCTCAGTTGCTTGCAGGGTGACGACATCGAAGCCTTGAATGGCCGCGGCAAACTCGCCTTGGGTGAGCGCTGCAAAGGCGCGATCGTAGACCTCTTGCATGCCCAATGCGGGTTGCGGCGCGGGTTGCGGAGCAGGCATGCTCGGTTGGCTGCTCGAAGCCTCAGGG
>JAHEAK010000136.1 GCA_024642805.1 Kofleriaceae bacterium
CGGATGTCTTCCAGGCGATCCATATCCTCGGGTCGCGATGGGTCGAAGTCGTTGACCAAGAGGAAGCGATCCACCGACTCGTAGTCGGAGAAATCCAGATGGTGCCAGTCGATAATCGAGCCGCCACTCAGCAGCAGGCGCACAGCCTCGAGGTCTTCGAGCCGAAGCGAGGATGCATCGAGCAAGGCAAGCTCGGAGTGCGTTGGTCTGCGCGTGGTAGCCACGATCGCGCGGAGTCTACGCTAAACGCCGCGCGATTCTTGGTCAATTGGCCAATTAGGGCCGGTTTTTTGGAGTGGTGTGGGATTACTTGGAAAGTCGAAGGGTGGCCGCAAACAGGCTCAGGGCGAGAAGACCAACGATGAGATTTCCGATAACTGCAATCATGTCATTCCTTTGTACCCAGCTTCTCGCGGGGAATCCAGAAAGCGGAAACTACGCCTTTCTTGAGGAAGGTCCAGGCGTGTCGGCAAATTCCAACCGGCATAGCTAAATTCTTTGCGGGCAGGTGATCTGTCCAAAGCCCACACGCGCCTGGTGCTAGAATCATTTGGTTATGTTCGTGAGGCGGCTATCAGCCCTAGCCTTGGCCGTGGCTCTCGCGCACAGCGCCGACCCGAACTCAGCGGCATACGCGGATCGGCCCGAGGCCAGGGAGCTTTTCGGTCGCGGTCAATCGCTGCAGGAGCAGGGCGCGCGCGAGGAAGCCCTGCAGCACTTCGAGAAGGCGATACGCAGCGATATCGATTACATACCAGCGTACGAAGCCGCACTTCCCCTATGGATGGCGCTCGGCAAATGGCAGGAGGCCCGCACGCAACTCGAGGCTCTGACCCTGCGCTGTCAGGACTGTGCTTTCGCCTGGTACGCACTCGGCGCGCTCTATCGCAAGGGCGGCCGCTTTGACCTGGCGGCTCTTGCCTATGACGCCTATCTCGCCAAGAGACCAGGCGACGCCGATGCCCATTTTGGTTTGGCGATGGCGCTCGCGGCCAGCAAGGATGATCGAGCGCGGGGCGAGTTGAGTCGCTACCTGCGCCTGGAAGATCGAGCCGAGCGCTCGGTGTACCGCGAACGAGCCTTGATGATGTTGCGCGAGCTGGGCCAGACCCCAGACCCTCGACCCGAGGAGCCGAGCATCAGCACCATCCCTGCGGTCGCCGCCCTGATCCAAGCCAGGCGCTATGCCTCCGCCGAGAGCTTGCTAAATGCTTCCGGGCGCACAGATGAGGAGGCCCTGACCTGGCGTCTGGTGATTGCCGAGGGGCGAGGGCAGTGGTTCCAGGCGCTTGGCTATCGCGGGCTACTGCTTATCTATCAGCTCTGATAAGGGCGCACGGCACTATTTATATAGTCTTATATAGTCGCGCGAGTCACGCGTTAGCGGCCTTTGCGGCGCAGGCCATGCGCCTGCCACAGGGACCAAAGAAAGACCAGGCCGGCGCCCTTGGCCACCCACCAGGCGTAGTCGGCCCGCACGAGCTCACCTCGTCCTTCCAAGACCACGGCGATGGCCGCGCCGGCGATGCCAATCGACACCGCCAAGCCTTGGTGACCCAAGCGATAGATGAGCTCCGAGGAGCGGTCGAGATTGTGAAAGCGCACGCTGATGTCGCCGGTTCGTGCCGACTTGAGAAACTTTCGAATGTCTCCGGGCAGGGCCGCCACGGAAAGAGCGACGTCCTTGGTGGTGTCGACCACGAGTGTCGACCAGTCGCCATCATCGCCGAGCACGAAGCGTTCGAGGTAGGGACGAATCACCAGCATGGGATTCATCTTGGGATCGAGAGCCGTGCACAGGCCCATGAGCAAGAGCAGGGTGCGCTCGAGGAGGATCCATTCCTTAGGGACATGGAAGTTGGCCGTCAGCTCCTTGAAGCTGATGTCCATCTTGCGCAGGTCGGCGAGGTTCTCCAGGCTCTTTTGCGGATCGAACTTGATGTCTTTGAGGTTGAGCGAGTCGAGAGAGATTTGTTCTTGGAAGTAGGCGTGGAAGTACTCAACCACTCTCTCGAAGAGCGCATCGTCACCACCGCGCGCCACAAAGCCCATGTTGCGCAGGGCCCGCACGATGCGTTGGCTGTCGTTGCTGAGGGCGCCCGTGACAAGGTCGGCGATGCCTCGTCGCATCTCGGGCGAGATGGTCGCGACCGCGCCAAAGTCGAGGAAGACGATGCTGAGCCCGTGGTCTCGATCGTGACGCACCAAGAGATTTCCCGGGTGCGGATCGGCGTGATACACGCCATCGGTGAAGATCTGCTTGCAGTAGGCCTCGACGACCATGCGCGCCAGCTCGCTGCGATCGACCTTGATTCCGTCGAGGGCTCGCAAGTCGCCAATCTTGACGCCGCGCTCGAAGTGCGTGGTCAGGACCCGCGATGTGGATAGCTCCTTGACGACGGTCGGAAAGCAGATGTCGTCTTGGTCGGCGAAGTTTTCCTTGACGGTCTCGGAGTTGGCGGCTTCGAGTTTGAAGTCGAGCTCCTCGAGGATCATGAGCTTGATCTCGCGATAGACGTCCTCGAGACCTTCGTACTGCACGAAGTGACCGACGATTCTGAAGATGCGCCGCAGGGTCTTCAGGTCGCTGCGAACGATGTCCTCGATGCCAGGGTATTGCACCTTGACGGCCACCTGCGTGCCGTCGTGGAGCTGTGCGCGATGAACTTGCCCGACCGAGGCCGAGGCAATGGGGCGCTCATCAAAATTCTTGAAGAGCTCCTTGGGGCCACGGCCGTCGAACTCTTCGCGAATCCTGGCCTCGATGTCAGAGAAGGCTCGCGGCGGCACGTTGTCCTGCAGGCCCTCCAGCTCCCTGAGAAACTCGGCTGGCAGGAAGTTGGTCATGATGCTGATGAGCTGACCGACTTTGATGAAGAGTCCCTGCAGGCGTCGAATCGTGCGCTCGATGCGGCGGGCGTTGCGCAGGTTCTTCTCGCGCAAGAGGCGGATGATCGCGTCCTCAGAGCGGAAGCGCGCCTGAAAGCGCAGCGAGAGGTAGCTGGAAATGACAACGAAGGTCGTCCAGTAGGCGCGCAGGAAGCGCCAGCTCACCGAAGGAGGCGAGGGTGGGGCGCTCAGCTCGGGGGCTCTGCGAAATTCTGAATATGATTCCAGCATGCTACGCGAGCTGTTCTTGCCCGCGCGCCGCTCGTCCCCGGCTGCTTCTTCGTCTGCGCTGAGTGCGCGTTCGTCCGCCTGCCCCATACTTGGCTTATACTACTGCACAGGGCGGATACTCATGCACGAAGCAGACGATCGCGAAGAAAAGGCCCCGGAGGTCGAAGAGGATGGCATTCCCGATGCCGTTCGACGACGCCTTGAGACTTTCGTTCCTGAGCTTGTGCGCAAGACCTTCGCTGCTGGGATGGGCGCGGTGTTCACCACCGAAGAGGGTATCCGCAAGATCACCAAGGACATGCAGTTGCCCAAAGAGCTGGCCAGCTATGTCGCTACCACCGCAGGTACCACCAAGGACGAAGTGATGAAAGCCGTCGCTCGTGAGGTGCGTGACTTCTTGCAGACGGTCAACTTCTCCGAAGAGATCGCCAAGATGCTGACCATGCTCAGCTTCGAAGTGAAGACGGAGATTCGCTTCATTCCCAACGACGAGAAATACGGCGGTGTCGAGCCCGACGTCAAAGCCAGTGTGCGCATGAAGAAGTCAGACGAGGGCGATGAGCCCAAAGCCACCCGCTCCAAAGGGCGTCGGCGGCGCCTCACCTTGCGCGGCCGCTCACACGCTGACGGCGAAGACGACGAGACCTAGGAGCACCGAAAGTGTCGATGCTTGTGCCGCTCCAACGCAGACCACGCGGACGCATGCTGCTCGCTGGCGTACTGATGGCGGTGGCGCCCGCCAGCGCTTGTAGCCTGCTCTTCGACGATTCGCCGACCTCGGAAGTCGGCGTCGCGCTCGAAGATACCGCCCACTCTTCGCTTTTGGGCACCGAGCTTTTGTGGCAACACACGGTCGCCGGTCGTGATCGACTTCTATTGGTAGCTATCGGCCACGTACCGCGGTCCTCGGAAACCAACACCATCACCCGGGTTCGCTATGGCGACCAAGATCTTGAGTTCTTGGTCGAGGCCAGCACGGGGATTTCGGCCGCGGTGCAGCTGTGGACCATCCTCGATCCTACGCCAGGCACTCACAGCATTCACGTCGAGGCAAACTACGATGGTCCGCTTGCGGCCGGATCGCTGTCGATGGTGTCCAAGGGCGACGGAATCGCCAGCTACCAGGTCGAGGTTGGCCTGGATGGGAACGCCGAGGTAGCGCTGCCTGGCCAGAGCGGGCAGCTGAGCATTGCGATCGCGATTTTTGCCGACGGCTTACCCGAGTTGGACGAGGTCGCGACCAGCCGCGCCGTCGAGTTTCGCGCGTCGACGACCGGGGGCTACAACGACGGGCTGTCGCTCTTGGTGATGAGCCAGCCAGCGCTTGACGAGTCTCCCCTGGTCATGGCCCTGGAAGCGGGGGCACCCTGGGCCCTCATTGGTCTCGTGGTCGACGTGCAGTAGTGAGGAGGAGGGCGCGCCCGTGGTCCGCTACAGGGGCGGATTGCCGATTTCGGGCATGTCCTCGAAACGAAGCTTCGTGCCCGCGTCGACTCCGTGCGCCGCCGTCCAGCCGCCATTGAGCTCGAGCACATAGCGAGTCGGCGTCTCAATGCCTCGCGAGTCGAGGGTCAAGGGCACGGCATCACGAACCACGCCGGCCACGACCTGGTCGCTCTTGATGAAGAGCATGTCGAGCGGAATGAGCGTGTTCTTCATCCAGAAGCTGCGTCGGCGTTCGCTCGCGAACACGAAGAGCATGCCATGGTCGGGGGCCATGTGTTGCCGATGCATGAGGCCGCGCTGGACGGTTGCTGGCGTCTGCACGACCTCGACCTCGACCTCGAGCTCACCGCTGGCAAGCTCGAAGATGACCTTGGTGTTTTTCTCAGCGACGGGCGCCGTCTGTGCGAGCTCGGGCTTGCTGGCGTCAATAGGTTTGGCGGGCGTCTGCGAGCCAGAGCTATTGGGTGCTCCGTCGCGCCCACAGCCTGCAAAGACCAGCACCAAGGCTACAAGGGTCGCTCTCATGGCAGCGACACTACCAAGGGCTGCCGGCCAGGGCTACGCTTTCGAGAACGCGGCTTGTGTGTTGGGTGGCGGCTGGTCTGGCGGCTCGTTTGGGGGGCTAGGGCTTGTAGACGAAGACGGAAGCACCCTTGGTCAGAAGCTCGACTGACTCTACGCAAGCCGGGGCCAGGTGCACATTCTCACTCGGGAAGAGGCTAATTCGAAAGGAGTGAGAGCGCATGGCCGGCGCGAACTGCACGGCCTTGAACTCCTCGTCGTGAAGCTCGAGGACGCGATCGGTGTCGGCGGTCTCCACGGTCAAGAGACTGGCTGCGCCCTGCGGCGAGCCTTGCGCCAAGTGCACGCGAATTTCATCGATGTCGACGACCTGTTCGAGGGCGAAGTCCGTGATCGCTGCAGATGCGCAGCTGCTTTCACTGCCAGCCTGTGCGCGACTGTCATGCATGCTTGCGGTCAGCGAGAGCGGCAAGACGAAGAGGCCGAGCAGGGCGGCGAAACGTGAAGCGCGTTGACGGAGTGATGACATGTGGGATGTTTGTTTCGTTAGGGAGGCTACGTCCCATTCAGCAATGCATGCTGCGTACCGACCTAGCGAGAGCCCCAAGGTCCTGGGATCCGGTGCCTGCCTCCTCGATGGCGGTGCCACGTTCTGGGATCACACGTGAGGATCGGACAATTGACCCCAGCTCTCACGCTCGCCCTGATGTCCCCTTTACTACGGCCCGCTCCCGGCCGTAGCTTGCGGGGGTGAGCGATACACAGGGCTTGGTCTATCTCGTCGGTGCGGGTCCGGGCGATCCGGGCCTCTTGACCGTGCGTGGGCTCGCCTGTCTGCGCAAAGCCGAGGTCGTGGTCTATGACGGCCTGGTCGCCACCGAGTTGCTCGCCCATGTCCCGGCAAGCTGCGAGCGCATCTACGCCGGCAAGAAGCACTCAAAGGCGGGCAGTCCCCTGCGTCAGGAAGACATCAACGCGCTCTTGATCGCAAAGGCCAGCGCAGGTCTGAAGGTCGTGCGGCTCAAAGGTGGCGACCCCTTTGTCTTTGGTCGTGGCAGCGAGGAGTGTCTGGCCTTGCGCGCCGCTGGCATTGCCTTCGAGGTGGTTCCAGGTGTGAGCGCGGCCACCGCGGTGCCCGCCTATGCTGGCATTCCTCTGACCGCGCGTGGTCTCTCCGCATCCGCCGTTCTGGTGACGGGACATGAGGCATCGGAGAAGGCTGAAGGCCAGGTCGATTGGAAAGCTGTCGCTGGCAATCACAGCATCGTGCTCTTTATGGCCTGGAAGAAGGTCGGTGAGTGCGTTGCGAAACTTCTGGAGGCCGGTTGCGCTAGCAACACGCCGGCGGCCGCCATCCGCTGGGGCACGACCGCGCGCCAACGCTGTGTGGTGAGCACGCTTGCGGAACTGCCAGCCCTCGTCGGCGGCGAGGGCATGAAGCCGCCCATGCTGGTCATCATCGGCAAGGTCGTCGCGTTGCGCGAAGAGCTCGATTGGTTTTCCAGACGACCGCTCTTTGGACGTCGCATCTGGGTCACGCGCTCGGGAGAGCGCGCGCTCGAGAGCCTGGAGTGTCTGCGCGAGCTGGGTGCCAGGCCCATCGCCGCTGCCACTACGGAGATTTGCCAACCAAACCAAGAGCAAGCGCAAGCGCTTCGTGACTCGCTTGCCAACGCTCACCGCTTCGATTGGATTTTCTACACCAGTGCCACCGCCGTGCATGCCTGCGCCAAGCTTCTCGACGGCCTCGGCCTGGACGCTCGCGCCTTGGCAGGCGTGCGCATCGCTGCGGTTGGACGCGCCACTCACGACGCTCTTGCCGAGCACGGGCTGCGTGCGGACCTCGTGGGGCAGGGCGGCAACGGTGGCTCGCTCGCCGAAGAACTGGTTGCCAGCTCGCTTGGGCAAGTCTTGCGTGTCCTCTTTCCTCGCGCAGCCAGTGGGCGCGAGGAAGCCATGACGATCTTGCGAGCCGCAGGCTATGAGGTCGAGTTGCGAGCAGCCTACAGCAGTGAGACCAGGCGAGCCTCCGAGCCCGACCTGGCCTTGCCCCTGCAACTACTGCGCAAGGGAGAGCTCGATGCCGCGGCCTTCTTCGCACCTTCACAAGTGGAGGCCCTGTGTGAGATCGAGCCACGGGCGAGCGAGTATTTGGCCAAACTGCCGGTCCTGGCAGCGATAGGCAAAACCACCGCGAGTGCACTCCGCGATCTCGGCTTGCGCGTTCATGCCTGCGCCGATCAGCCAACCAGCGAAGACCTGGCCTCTGCCATAGCCAAAGCCTTTTCCTGAGGCCCCAGCCGACGTAGCATTCGGGCCATGCAGTATCCCGACTATCGTCCCCGACGTTTGCGCCGCAACGAGAACCTTCGCCGCATGGTGCGGGAGACTCGTCTCGATCCTGCCGACTTCATCTACCCACTCTTTTTGGTCGCTGGCACCGGCGTCAAGAAAGAGATTTCGTCGATGCCAGGACAGTACAACCTGAGTGTCGACAAGGCGGTCGAGATGGCCAAAGAGGCCCACGGTCTCGGCATACCGGCTGTCATCCTCTTTGCCATTCCCGAGCACAAAGACCCCGTCGGATCCTCCGCGTGGGATGACAAGGGCATCGTGCAAAAGGCCATTCGCGCCATCAAGAGCAGCGTGCCCGGCCTGGTCGTCATCGCTGACGCTTGCTTCTGCGAGTACACCGATCACGGGCACTGTGGCGTCATGGTCAAAGGCGAGCTCGACAACGACGCCTCGCTCGAGAACCTGCAGCGGGTCGCCATCTCCTATGGCAAGGCCGGCGTCGACATCGTCGCTCCTTCGGGCATGCTCGATGGCTTCGTGGGCGCCGTTCGCGAGGGCCTCGAGAGCGAGCAGTACGACGACGTGTCGATCATGGCCTACTCCGCCAAGTACGCCTCGGCCTACTACGGGCCCTTCCGCGATGCTGCCGACTGTGCGCCGCAAGAAGGTGATCGCCGCGGCTACCAGATGGATCCCGCCAACGCGAAAGAGGCTCTGCGCGAAGTCACTCTCGACATTGCCGAGGGCGCAGACATCATCATGGTCAAGCCCGCGCTCGCCTACCTCGACATCATTCGCAGCCTCGCCGATGAAATCGACCTGCCCATCGCTGCCTACAACGTGAGCGGCGAGTACTCCATGGTCAAAGCGGCCGCACAGAATGGCTGGATCGACTACGAGCGAGTCATGATGGAAAACCTCTTGGCGATGAAGCGCGCCGGGACCGACATGATCTTGACCTACCATGCGCTCGATGCAGCGCGTCTGCTCCAGTAGGCATGCTGCTCTACAAGTTTGTTGAGCTGAGTGTCGTGACCGACGAAGCGATCGAAAAGGCGGTCAACGAGTGTGTGCGTCTTGGCTGGCACTTCGATGGCATGCACCTGGCGATGACGGCGGCCTCGAAGCGACCGGCGATGGCCTTTCTGAGCTTCACGCGCGAGGAAGACGAGGACAGTGCCAGCGCCGAGCAGCCCTCGCCCGCCGAAGATCAGCAGGACTGAGTCTGGTCGAGGGGCGCCAGCGCCAGCGAGGAGCTTGGGTGTCGGGTCGTCGAGAGCCCTCGTTGCGACAGACCACGCTGCTCGCAGCGCAGCGAGTGCGTTCTACTGGCTCAGGTCGATGGTGTAAGGAGCGTCGATGCTCGTGAGCCCCGTGCCTGGCTTCCGACGTATCGAGAGCGTGGAGCCGGCAGCGAGGGGCAGGGTGGCCTTCAACTCGCCGCGCCAGCTGTCTTCCTCGTCGACGCGCCACTCGAAGGGCGTGTCGGGGCCACCGCTGATGAGCAGCTTGTAGCTTCCGGCGGCTGGAATACGGAAGACATCGACGTCATCTTTGTGGTCTAGGTAGCCAGTGACCGGCGTGCCGATGCGCATGTCGTTGGCGTCGGCTCGACTGTCGTTTGGCTCGCTCTCGAGTCGCGGGTCAATTTCGGCGAAGACCACCGAGAGAGTGTAGGGGTCGCTTACGTTCTCCACGGGCAGCTCGCCCTCTTTGCCCGCAAGCACGCCCGCGATGCGTACGGCCACAGAACCCTGGGTGCGCCAGCGACGCAACACTTCGCCTTGGCCCACACCGCGCTCGTCCCGGTGACGCATCAGCTTGCCGCTCGTTTCATAGAGGTCGATGCTGAGGTTTTGATTCGGCGGTGCGCTCACCTGGATGCTGATGACCTGGCCAGCTTGTCGCTTGGCGAAGCGATAGAAGTCCCGATCAGGTTCTAGCTCGGAGACGCGCTTGCCGATGTAGCCTGTGACCTCGGTATTGGCTGCGATGAGGGTTGCTTGCTCGAGCTGATCGTTGGGTTCGATCTCGCTTTGGTGCACGCGCTCTGGCCGCATGAGCAGGAAGTAGGCTGCGCTGGCCGCTGCGCCGATGAGCAACAGCGGAATGCCAAAGACCCGCAAGGTGCGGTTGCGGCGAATGGTCTTTTCGAAGTCATCGAGGTCCTCGCGACGCAGTCGCAGGTCGGCGTCGATGCCGTGATCGACCTCGTTTTCAAGGAGAGCGGCGACCGGGGCTGTGCCGCCACTCGGGCTGGCCAAGAAGTTGGTCGCCACGTGGACGATGTCGCTGGTGTCGGACGAAATTGAGCTGTAGACCTGCTCGAGCTCACGCACCAGTTCGCGCACCGACTGGTAGCGATCCTCCGGGCGCTTGGCCATGCACTTGATGACGATGTCATCGAGTGCCGGGGGAACTCCCAAATCGGGATAGCGGGTGCCGGGCGGCTCGACAGGCTCGGTCAGGTGCTTGGTGAGCACACCGACCGGCGTTTGCGCGTTGAATGCGTTGTCGGCCGTCACCAGCTTGTAGATGAGCGCGCCAAAAGAGTAGATGTCGGCCCGGTGGTCGATGTGCTCCTCGGCGCGAATCTGTTCGGGACACATATAATAGGGCGTGCCGACGATCGAACCAGCCGAGGTGATGCTGCTGGGCTCCTCCTTCTCGCTGAGC
>JAHEAK010000137.1 GCA_024642805.1 Kofleriaceae bacterium
ACGAGTTTCACGCAGGAGCTCATGGGCTGGCCGTCCTGCTCGCGTGAGGTCTCGAAGACAAAGGCGCCGGCGGTGAGTTCGTGATAGCGCATGTTCTCGGCAAGGACCGTCTTGCCTGCCAGGGCGCCAGTCGCCGTCGCGGCTCCCGACGCCGGATCGATGCCGGGCGCATAGTGCGACCACTGCACCAGGGCGCTGCCTTGCAGCACTTCGAGGGTGTAGAAGCTCTCGACCTTGACGGTCCAAAGGTAGTCATTGGGATTGTTGAGATCGAAGCCCGGCGGGTTAGGCGGCTCGGGTTCTGGGTCGCCCGGGTCGCCCGGATCGTCGCCAGGACCGCTGGGATCGTCGCCAGGATCCTCGCCAGGATCCTCGGGTCCACCCGGATCCTCAGGCTGCCCCTGATCGAAGCCGCCCTGCCCTGCGATATCGGAGCTGCACGCTCCACCGCTGGCGGCCGCCACCAGAAGCAAGGCCAGAAGGGCCCGGCTGCTTGGCAAAGGCTTCATCTTACTCGGCCTCGACAGGCATCTCGACAAGCGGCGTCTCGGCGACGATGGTGGACAGGTCGGGGCGGGCCGGCATCGCGTGATTGGCGCGGCGCGTGCCCATCTCGATGCCGATATCGAGGTAGTGCAGACCGAGCTTGGCAAGATAACCGTCCGTGCAAGTTACCGGTACGAAGTTGGCTGGATCGCGGCTCTCGTCATAGAACTTCTCTTTGATGAGGTGCAGCTTCTCGCTGCCAGTCACGGCCGCTTCCAGGTGGTGCATCTTGAGCTTAGCGGTGCACGCGGCGTACTCTTTGTCGGTGCCCCAATCGTCGCGATTGATGCTGAAGGTTAAGCCGCCCTCCTCATTGACGATGAAGGGCAAGATGTCCTCGCGAACCACCGCCCCCTCGTAATCGGTAAGGATGATGCCTTCTTCTGCGCTGAGATCGCCGAGTGGATCGACCTGAACGTTGCTGGCCGCGAGGCCACTGCTGAAGAAGCCACTGTTGACGTGCAGGTTGACGTCTTTATCGCCAGGAAAGTCGTTGGAGTTGCCAATCTGCGTCTGGGCGGAGAAGGCCTTGATCTTCCAGGTCCAGTCGTAGGGTGAGTCCTGGCAGAAGCTGCCCTCGTCGGCCTTGGCCTCGAAGTTGATGCCTTGCACGCGGAATGGATCGACCAGCTGCGGTGCGGGCCTCGCTTCGATGGTGACCGCCAGCCAGCTAAGAACACTTCTGGTCTCATCGGGATTCTCTGCGATGTCGGGAATGATGCAGTCGTTGTCGACCATCATGACCACGCCAGGCTTGCCGCTGAGGTGCTGGGCAAAGACCGCGGGATCAGTGATGCCGGCCGGCGGCGTGAAGTCGGGATACTCGTTGGCGAGAAGCGCGTTGTGCGATTTGACGGCGTCGCCCAGTTTGATCTTCTTGGCGCAGGAGGTCATGGCCAGGTTGTCTTCGCCACGCAAGGTGTGAAAGGTGAAGGTGCCGTCGATGAGATCGCGATAGGAAATGCCATCGGCAAGTTCGACGGTGCGACGCAAGGATCCAAAGGAGTCGACCTTGAGCTCGCCGCTGTTCTGTGGAGTCCCGGTCTCCGGATCCTCACCAGCTGCAAAGCGGCGAAAGTGGACCTCGACGCTGCCCTGCAAGATGCCCAGGGTGTGAATCGCTTCCGCTTTGACCGTCCACACGTAGTCGTTTGGATCCTGCGGATTGTAATCCACCGTGTAGTTGCACTCCGCGATCTGGTCGGCAGTCTCGGGAGATGGCAGGTGCTGGTATTCGCCCTGCGGCGCGCACGCACAGCTCAGGGCGGATAGCAGGACCACAGGAGAGAGCCAGCCATGGCGGCGAGCCGAAGGAAGCGTGCGGGCGAGGGAGCAGAGGGACATGCCCACAGCAATTTGCAGATGGCAGGCCAGTACTGGCCGCTGAGCAGATCCAAGATTGCCATTTCAGATCAGATGCTTATGGGAATCCCCCCTGCCTACTGGAGTTGCCATGGGAGCGATGACATGGGAGTACATACCTCTACATCGGCCTCTACATCGGCCTCTACATCGGCTCGACATCGACCTCTACATGGGCTCCAGGCGGGGCGGGTTTTCGCTGTGGCGATGGCTGCGCGGCCCTTCGCTGGCCCCGCTAGCTGATGGCCGCGAGGGCTTTGACCGTGATGACGAAGAGCGCGCCGAGCAAGGCAAAGCCGACGATGAAGGTCGGCGTGCGCAAGCGAATGTCATTGCTGGTCACGTGCACGATGGCGTGCACGAAACGCATCACCACGTAGGCCGAGGCAATGACCAGCGTGGTCTTGGTGGCCGCGCCCAGAGCGAGCAAGACGATGCTCAAGGCGTAGAAGATCATCGGCGTCTCGAACTGGTTACGCAGGTTGTTGTTGATGAGGCGCACGGGCAAGGGCCACTGTTCTTGATCGGCGGCGGTCTTGTGTCGGTCGACGTGACCGGCCTTGATCTCGCGAGCCTTGACCACGGCCAGATAGGCGTAGAGCAAGAGGATCAGGAGGATCTGCGCCATCATGGGCCAAAGCATTAGGGCTTGATTCATGGGGGCAGCTTACACCTGGTGTCGCGGCGATGGCATGCACAGGAGGTTGCTTTGCCGGCCCTTTGCAGCCCTTTGCGGGCCCTTTGTCGGCCCTTTGCCTGCTCTTGCTCGCCTGCAGGACGGTTGACAATCTCGAGTTCCCGGTAGCTACACTCAGCCGGTCTTGACTACCGCAACCAAGTCTCACCGTCTCATTCTGCCCTTTGGCTTCCGCGTCCTGGTCAAGGTCATCAAGGATGAAGACCGCAGCGAGGGTGGCCTGTACTTGCCGCAAGGCGCCAAGGAAGAAACCCAAGAGGCTATGTACGGCGCCGTCATCGAGGTGGCGCGCGACAAGCCGACCACCGAGGAGATGGCGGAGAACGTCAGCGGCGTGCCCTCCAACGCCAAGGTCCTGTTCAAGAAGGAATCGGGAGTACGCGTGCCCTGGGACGACAGCCTGCGCCTGCTCGACGTCAAAGACATTCTGGCCACCGTTGAAGAGCACTCCAGCAGCGACGCGCACTAGCAGTATTCGAGATCGTCGCCCGCCGTGAGGGCAGCGCATCGGAATTTCTACTACGCTAGCCCTTCGGTGCGCGTGCGCCGGAAGGACCATGCGAATGAAACAACGACTGGCGATCATCATTCCCGCCCTCTTGCTGCTGGGCGTTCTGATCTTCCTGTTCCGCTCCTCGGGCTATTGCGACTCGGCCCACGCCAAGTATGGCTTCAAGGTGCCCGTGTGCCCGAACGGCACGCCCCGGCAGCTGGTTTCAGTGTGGGGTCGCGAGCTCATTCGCGGCGGCGAGGGCGAAGTCGAGGTGGTGGTCAACGCGCGCTACACGACGGCCAAAGCCGACGAAGCGCTGAGCATTGCCCTGCCCAAGTTCAAGACCCAGCTCTTCTTGGTCGACGCGCAAGGCAAGCAGGTGGCGCTGCCGATCACGGGCAAGTGGGCCTCGGAAGGTCCAGGCGCCAAGGCAAAGCTCAAGCTGCCGGTGGTCGATGACGGTGACTATCTCTTGCGCAGCGTCGTGACCACCAAGCTTGGCGAGAGCATCGTCGATATGAAGCTGCCCCTCTACGCGCCGGCGCGCATCCACCTGCTCACCGACAGGCCACTCTACGAGCCGGGCAATCTGGTGCAGTTCCGGGCACTGGCCTTGCGAGCTCGCGACTTCACGCCCATCGACAACCGACCAGGCACATGGATCGTGCGCGATCCGAGCGGCGAGATCTTGCTCGAGGAGAAGGCTCCTGCCGGCGAATGGGGCGTTGTCGCCGGCGACTTTCCGCTCGCCTCTGACGCTGCCGTCGGTACCTGGAGCGTGGCCTGGCGCTCGGGCGCTGACGAGCAGAGCGCGAGCTTCCTGGTGCAACCCTTCGTGCTGCCCCGCTTTCGCATCGACTCGCAGGCGGATAAGAGTTTTTATCAGGCTGGCGACGCGCCCACGCTCACGGGTGCCGTGGTCTACAGCTCGGGGGCGCCGGTTGCTGATGCGGAACTCGAGATTCAGTGGTCGGCCAGTGGCGCGTGGCCGCCGCCCAATGACTGGCTCGAGGGCACAGCCTTGCCGCGCAGCGCACGCACCGCCGCTGACGGGCGCTTCGAGCTCAAGCTGCCGAAGGTGCCTGCCGACTTGCGCGCTCGCTGCACACTCACTGCTTCTATCGCGGCCACGGATCCCGCTGGCGATCGTGTCGTAGGAGTTAGCAGCCTGCTCTTGAGCGAAGACGCCCTGCAGGTCGCGGCTGTCACCGAGCTTGAAGGCGGTCTGGTCGAGAGCAACAACAATCGCGTGTATCTGCGCGTCACCGATCCCACCGGCAATGCCCTGGGCGGCGCCAAGATCAACGTCAAGCGCGCCTGGGCTCCCGGTGACCAGGGCATCGATGCCGAGCTCGATAGCGACGGCGTCGCTCGCATCCAATTCGATCCAGGTCGACCAATCAGCGTAGTAGTGCCGCCCATGCCCGTGCGCGAAAGCCCACGCCAGAGCGCTGGCGGCGCAACCCTATCGACCCTCAGTGACTTGGTCTCGAGCAGCCGCGATGCGTCCATCGCCGATCAGGTTGCCGTCGAGAGCTGGCTGACCGACATGCAGCCCTGCGCCCGGTGGGTGCGTGCCGGCTCGCAATCGAGCACGGTCTCCTTTCGCGTCAGCGCCAGCGGCGCGATCAGCTCGGTAACGCCACATACGGCCGAAGCGGGCTCTGGGCCGCCCTTCCGGCCAGGTCCACTCGACCGATGCCTGGCCGATCTCATCGGCAAACGCTCGATGCCACGCGGCCGCGACCGCTTGTACGAGGCCAGCTTTTGGCTGCAAGAGGCACAGCTGCCCACCCTCACCCCGACGGTGAGCCGTACGAATAGTTCTGATGATTTGCAGCGGGGACGGGACGCCCACCTGACGGAATTCTTCATGCGAGAGCTCCACGAGGCGGCCCTCGATACCCGCAACTGTCTGCCTCGCAACTTCGAGGGCGAGCTGCCCTTTCAGCTCTTCTGGCGCATCACGGCCGGCAGCAAGAAGGTCGCCTTTTCCTGGCTCAAGGACACCGGTTCCAGCCGGGTGATGCCCATGGAGCTCGACGGCTGCATCATGCGCAGCGTGCTAGGCATCGAGCTTAGAGCCGAAGCCATGGCCGACGAGATCGGGCTGGTGCGCTACCAGCTTAGCCAACCGGCGGTGAGCGGCCAAGAGCTGGCACCGCAGCCAACCATCCTGCAAGGCTACGAACTCACGGTAGAGGCGCAGCTCGGCGCCGAGGATCTCGGTTCGACTCGCCTCATCATGCAGCCGGGCACGGTTCCCGATTTGCGATTGCGCGCCACGCCCGTGGTCGCCAACGCTGGTGACGAGATCGAGCTGGCCTTCTTTCGCGGGCCGAATTACCAGGGCGATATTCCGCGAGAGATTCGCATGCAGCACCAGGGCGGCGGCGAAGAGCTCGAGCTGAAAGACAAAGCCAAGAGCGCCACGTTCAAGCTGCCAGACGAGGCCAAGGGTTGGTACGAGTTTTCCGCGCAGGGCGCGCGCGCGCTGGTCTTCGTTCGCTCGACCGAGGATCTCTCGCTGAGCCTCACGCCCGGTCAAGACGCCTACCAGCCAGGCGCGAGCGCCAGCTTGCAGATCCAGACCCAGGTCGCAGGTGTGGGCGCCAAGGCCGCGGTTGGACTCTTCGGCGTCGACAACAGTCTCTCGCAGATCGCGACGCTGCGCGGGCCTGATGACCTGGGCAGCCTGCGCCCCGCTATCATCATGCACGAGCAAGCCTTTGGCGCTCTGGATGCCCAGGCTCTCACCCTCGGGCGCATTCGCGGCGCACAGGCTATGGAAGCCACCGTGCTGCGCGTCGACGCCATCCCCGCGCCAGGCGATACCGATCGCGTGCTCTACGAATCGGCGGAGACCGAGTTCAATCCCTTGCTCGAGCTCACCGATCATTTCTACATCGCCCTGGCCGAGCTGCACGAGCAGACCCGGGCATGGGAGAAGAACGCCGCCAAGGGCGAGACCATGACGCCAAAGCAAATGGCGGCGCTCTGGCAAGCGAGCCTCAAAGCCTGCAAGGCGCGCGGTAACGCCATCGTCGACAGCTATGGGCGGCCCCTGCGATTGCACTGGTTGCCAGAAGACCTCTTGAGTCTCACCGATCCTGCGCAGGTGGTGGCCGACGCCACTCGCTTGCCAGAGGACGTGGAGAACTGGCAGCAGTGGGTGATGAAGGAGAAGCCATGAAGCGACGCAACGAACTCACCAGCATCGCCTTGAGCGCGTTTCTCGCGCTTGCGAGTTGTTCTGATAAGAAGCAAGAGTCCAAGGAGGACAAGCGGGACGAGCCGTACCCGATGCAAGCGGGCGGGGCGTTTGAGCGCGATGAGGCTCCTAGCAAGGAGATGGCCGAAGAGAGCAATATGCCCGCCCCTGCCGCCAGCGCCCCCATGGAGGATGGCGAGTTCGCCTCTGGCTATGGGCAGGGCACCATTGGCGGTATGAACCTCGACAAGAGCAAGAAAGCCGTGCGCGCCGATCGCGGTGGCGGCAAGGACGGCTCCGGTGAAGCCGAGCAGGGACCAGCGCCGCGCGCGTGGTTTCCCGAAACCTTCCTCTTCGATCCCCTGATCGTCACTGATGACCAAGGCCGCGCCAGTGTCGATGTGCGCGTCCCCGATCGCTTGACCACCTGGCGCGTGCTCGGTCTGGCGCACAGCCGCGCGGGCGCCCAGGCGGGTGGTACAGCGAGCTTCGTCGGCACCCTACCCGCCTACGTCGATCCCGTCGTGCCTTCCTTCTTGCGCGTTGGCGACACGGTTCGCGTTCCCGTGCAGCTGGTCAACAACAGTGAGAGCGCCCTGCAAACCACGCTCAAGGTCGAAGTCGACGGTGGCACGCTCACCAACAAGACCCAGTCGCTTTCGATCCCCGCGCGCAGCAGCACGGTGCGCTTCGTCGAACTTCGCGCTGACAAAGCCGGCACGCTTCGACTCATGGCGCGCATGGGCGAGCAAGACATGGTGGTGCGCACCATCGAGGTGCGGCGCACGGGCCGACCCGTGCAGCAAAGCCAGAGCGGCACCTTGGCAGCGCCGCGCAGCTACGAGCTAGCCGGAGCCGAGTCGGTGGGCGCATCCAAGGGCATCGCCCGCCTCTCGGTGTACCCGGGTGCACTCGCCCTCTTGCGATCCGAGTTGAGCACCTCGGCGCAGCGCGGTGGCATGGCGGCGGATGCCTTTGCCCTGCTGCTGGCTGGCAAGGCCCCGGCCCTCTTGCGCGCCCTTGGCGATGAACCCGATGCCGAAGCGCTCCGTCGACTCAAGATCGAGAGCACGCAGAAGATCATGCAGTACGCGCGAGTTCTCAACCTCGAGTCGGCCTCGCTCATCGCCGAGGCCGCGGGCTCGCACCCGGATGATCCTGTGCTCGAGCGACTCGCCAAACGCGCACTCGCCGCCATCGAGTCCACGCAGGCGCCCGACGGCACCTGTGGCGGGCAAAGTGGCATCACGCTGCAGCGCCTGCTGGTGAGCACGGCCGAGTGCGCGCGCGCAGGGCATGACTTGCCAAACGTGCGCATTCGGGCTGCAGGAGCCTTTGAGCGCAATGCCAAGGAAATCTCCGATCCCTATACCGCCGCAGCGATCCTCGCCGCCAAGGGCGCAAGTGGCGAGCTTGCCGAGAGCTTGCGCAAGCTCGTCCTCGACAACATCGAAGAGCGCGACAACGGTGCCAAGGTGCTGGTCTTTCCCGCCGGCGTCGTGCGCGCCGATGGCCAGGCGCCGAGCACGGTCGAAGCCACGGCCATGGCCGTTCTGGCTCTGCGCGATCAGGCCGACGCACCGCTCGCCGATCTAGGCGCGACGATCCTGGCTAACTACACACCGCAATGGGGCTGGGGCGATGGGCGCGCCAACTTGCTGTGCATGGAAGCTGCGGTCGAGCTCTTTCGCGAGCCACTTCCCGCGAGCGTGGCCATCTCGCTGCGCATGGATGGCGAGGTGGTTGCGCAAGGGACACTCGATCGCGACAAGGTGCGCGAGGTGCTACAGCTCGATGCCCAAGAGCTCGACATCGGCGGCACGCACCAGTGGGCCATCAGCGCCGAACCGGCTGTGCCAGGCCTCGGCTTTGCGTTGACTCTGACCAACTGGGTGCCCTGGCTAGCGGAAGAAACATCGGGCACGGAGCTTTCCATCGACGTGCCCAAGAACATGCGCGTCGGTTCGGCACTCATGCTCAACGTGCAGGCCATTGCGCCCTCGGGGCTCGCTTTCACTATCGAGCTCGATCTTCCCGCTGGCGTATCCGTCGATAGCAGCACACTGCAAGCACTGGTGAACGAGGGCCGTTTGTCGAGCTTCACCGAGGCCGATGGTCATCTGCGCCTCGAGGTCCAGGGCCTGGCACCAGCCCAGCGATTCGCCGCTGCCCTGCGCCTCATTCCGACCCTGGCCGGCTCGCTGCAAAGCGGTCCCGCCTCGATCCGGGTGCTCGGTCAAGAGGCCCATCTGCCGCCACAGACCTGGGTGGTTCGCTAACCCGCGCAAAAGCCCGCACCGAGCCAGGTCGGTGGCCGTCTCACGGCTGGCTTGCAAATTCGGCGCACCCGCTAAGCTCGGGTGCAAATTCTGCATCTACGCGGCGCGCCATCGTCTGGTTCTAGCAACTTAGGGTGGGCGCGAGACGTGCACTTGCGCGCCTCGCTCAGAATGCTGGCCGTAATAACAGCGGGCGCCCTCGCCGGTCTCCTCAGTGCGCCCCATTGCGCGCTGATGTGCGGCCCCATCGGCGTCCACGCCTCGCGCAGTTCCCATGGCCTGTGGCGTTACCAAGTCGGGCGAGCCGCCAGCTACAGCCTGGCCGGCTTGCTCGCGGGCGGCTTCGGCGGCGCGCTGATCACA
Source organism: Kofleriaceae bacterium (assembly GCA_024642805.1). Lineage (GTDB taxonomy): Bacteria > Myxococcota_A > Polyangia > Haliangiales > Haliangiaceae > NORP324. The sequence goes on from JAHEAK010000137.1 coordinate 8,952, forward strand.
ATCGTCTGGGGCTCGCCTTTGGCCACGCTGGTGTCGTGGACCCTCTCGCTCTCGCTGCTCATCGCCGCCTACCGCATCTGGCCGGCGCGCAAACGCGAGGCAAGCCGCGAGGCAAGCGAATCCGCAACGCACGAGCTGGTGCCTCTGCGCGCTCCGGGCAAAGCGCCGCTGGTCGCCAGGGTCTTGCGCCTCTTGCCTCGCCGTCCCGAGGTACTCGGGGCCTCCAGTGTTCTTCTGCCCTGTGGGGCGCTGTGGACGGGGCTTGCCATCGCCGCGGCCAGCGCCTCGCCACTCAGCGGCACCGTGGCCATGAGCTCCTTTGCCGCGACCAGTGGTATCGGTGTCCTTGCCAGCGGAGTCATCGCCAAGGCGCTCGGCAAGCTCGGCCTCGGTGCACGTGTCTTGTCGGCGGCCCTGGTCGTGGGTGCCGTGCTCATCGCCATGCGCCCACTCGGCTACGTGGGCGCCAGCTCGATGACCGATGGCACTGCGGATCCTGCTGCCGCGAGCGCTGACTCGAGCTGTCCTTTGCACAAGGCAGGTCTCCATTGAGTTCGCTGGCGCTTGCCCCGAGCTCCGAGATCGCCGCTCGAAAACTCGCGCCCACGGCCAGCCAGGCTCGCGGTGGCTGCTTGCACTGCGATCAGCCGCTCGGAACGGGCAGCGTCGGAGACTATTGCTGTCGCGGATGTGAAGCGGTCTATGCCCTCTTGCGCACCGAAGAGCTGGATCGCTTCTACCTGCTGCGCGGCAAGAGCGGCAGCCCGGTTATCGATCGCCCCTCGATCGATCGCGACCTGAGCTGGCTGGCGGAAGCGCGCATCACGGCGGAGGGCGAGGATCTGCAGCACTACCAGCTCGACGTGCAGGGCCTGCACTGCAGTGGCTGCGTGTGGATCTTGGAGAAGACCTTTGGCAAGTGCGAGGGCGCGCGCAGGGTCATCGTCAATCCGGCTCGCGGCAGCGTCGATCTCTGGGTGGCAGGCGACTTCGATGTGCCGGCCTGGATTCACAGCGTGGAGCGCTTTGGCTACCGCTTTGGGCCGCGCCTGAAGACCGCCAACGCCAAGAGCGATGCCCTGCTCCTGCGTCTTGGCATCT
>JAHEAK010000138.1 GCA_024642805.1 Kofleriaceae bacterium
TCGGCCACGCTGACATCACGACCACGCAGATCTACACCCAGGTGTCGCGAGCCAGGCTTCTCGAGGTGTATCGCAATCACCATCCGCGCGCCTAATAGGGCCCGTAGAACGCAGTTTTCGGCGATTGCAGGGCCCTGAGCCTAGCTCAACGCGCTACAACCCGATCCCGGGATCCGCGACTGTCAGTCGTCGGGTTTATGGTCGCCCCCGCGCGCCACCGAGAGCGGTACATGGATTTCACACCTCAAGAAATGCGGCTGATATTCCAGGGAATTATCTTCCTGGTTCTATCCGTCTGCGTGCACGAGTTTGGTCACGCCATCGTCGCAGACAAGCTCGGTGATCGCCTGCCGCGCAGCCAGGGCCGCACCACGCTCAATCCGATGGCGCACGCCGACCCGATTGGCACCATCGTCTTTCCGCTGGCCAGCCTGGTCATCACCCACGGCGCCAGCCTCGGCTTTGGCTGGGGCAAACCCGTCATGGTCAACCCGACCTCCTTCACGCGCAAGCTGGCCATGCGCACCAGCCACATGCTGGTGGCGGCCGCTGGCCCCTTCATGAACTTGTTGCTCGCGCTCGGCGTCACCCTCGCGCACCTCATCGCCGCCAAGATGCATTGGGTGACGGAGTTCGAAGCCCATCAAGTCTTCATCTATGCCGGCATGCTCAACTTCGGCCTGGCGGTCTTCAACTGCATTCCCGCGCACCCTCTCGATGGCGGCACGATTCTCGAGGGTCTTTTGCCAAACCGCTACCTCAAGACCTACCAGGAGTACTCCATCTACGGTCCCTTCGTGCTGATGGCCATCATCATGGTGCCACCGCTGCGCGCCGGTCTGGGCCATATCGCCTTCTCGATGTACTACCACTGGATCGACCTCATCGGCCTCAACAACTATCTACACCTGGCGGCGCCTTAGCTCGATGATGGACTCTAGCGGTTATAGCGTCGAACTCGATGTCTTCGAAGGTCCTCTCGATCTGCTCTTGCACCTGGTCAAGAAGCACGAGCTGGACATCTTCGACATCCCTATCTCCTTTGTGACCAAGAAGTATCTCGAGTATCTCGATCTTCTCAAATCACTCAATCTGGACGTCGCTGGCGAGTACTTGCTCATGGCGGCAACCCTGGCCTACATCAAGAGCCGCGAGCTTTTGCCAGCGACCGAGGCCCGCGGCGAAGCCGAGAGCGAGGACGCCGAGGCCGAGGGGGAAGAAGCGGATCCGCGCCAGGAGCTCATCCGTCGCCTTTTGGAGTACCAAAAGTACAAAGAGGCCGCCGAGCGCCTGGGCGCCCGACCCGTCGTCGGTCGCAACATCTGGACGCGCGGAGCGCCGCAAGAAGAAGTTCTCGCCGAGAACATCGATGGCAAGGCCATTGCGCCGCTGGCCGAGTTCCCCGTGACCCGCCTGCTGGATGCTCTCGATCGCATCATGAGCAAGGCCAAGCTCACGGTCAGTCACAACGTGAGTATCGACCGGCTCTCGGTGAGCCAGTGCATCAACGCTCTCAGCGACCGACTCGAAGCCGAGGGTCGCATCTCGCTCAGCTCCTGCTTTGGCTTCTTGCAACGTCCAAGCACCGAAGAGGAAGCGAGGCACGAGGTGGTCGTGACCTTCCTGTCAATTCTCGAGATGGGCAAGCTGGGCTTGATTCGGGTCTCGCAGCTGGAGATGCGCGATGGCGAAGACACCGACGAAGAAATATTTATCGAGAGCGCGGTCGAAGGCCTGAAACAACAGCTCATCGACAAGCTGCCCAGTGAAGACGAATACCGGTAGAGGATACAAGCTGTGACCCAATCTCGAAAAAAGCGGCGCCTGCAAGCGGGTGCGGAGCACCTGGCAAGGGTGGAACAAGACCTGGAGCGGCCGGAGGTCGTCGAGGCCATAGCCGGTGCCATGCTGGCGGCCGAGCGCGAACGCGAGGCTGCCGAGCGGGCCGCAGAAGCCGCTGCCCAAGAGGCGGCCGAGGCGGAGGCACTGATTGCCGCCACGCAGGAATCCGAAGACGCCATCGACAACGCCTTTGAGCTCAAGCGCACCGTCGAGAGCTTGCTCTTTGCCTCCGACCGTCCGCTGACCATGACCGACTTCAAACAGTATCTGGGCGGCAACATCGTGCGCGCCGAGGTACAGACCTGCCTCGACGCCCTGGTCGAGGACTACAAAGACCGCGGCATCGTCCTGCACGACGTGGCTGGCGGCTATCAATTTCGTACGCACTCGGCTTCGAGCCAGTGGATCCAAAAGCTCATCGCCGGCCGCCCTGTGCGCTTGTCGAGAGCACAGCTCGACACTCTGGCGATCGTGGCCTATCGCCAGCCAATTACGCGTCCAGAGATCGATGAGATCCGTGGCGTGGATTCGGGTAGCACGCTCAAGATTCTGCTCGATCGCAACCTGATTCGCATCATGGGCAAGCGCGAAGAGGTTGGACGCCCCATGCTCTACGGCACCACCAAGGACTTCCTGGAGTTCTTCAATCTATCGGAGCTTCGCGATCTGCCGACCCTCCGCGAGTTCCACGAGCTCAATGACGAGGGCATGGCCGAGGTCGACAAGCTGGGTGCCGACATCGAGGGCGTGGACGTCGGTCAAGTGGCCGCCGAGGTCGCCCGCGAGCGCGAGGAAGCCGAAGCGCTTGCCATCGCTGCGGCCGAAGAGCTTGCCAACGAGAAGAAAGCCGCCCGAGAAGCCGCCAAGGCCGAGAAGCGCGCCGCGGCCCAGGCTCTTGCCGAAGGGGAGGATGCTGGTCTCGACGCCGCGGAACTCGAGGACGCACTCCTCGAAGATGTCGACGCCCTTGACGCTGCCGCCATCGAAGATGTGCCGCTTGAGGAGGAGGAGGCGCGCGCCGCCGAGAGTGAAGACGCGCCCGCTGCGGACCAGGACGATGACCACGAGGCTGTTGCCGACGCTGGGGACGATGCCTCCGCTATAAATGCCGTCGCGCAGGATGACGATCCGGCCGCGCAACCCAGCAGTGAATCCGTGAGCGCCGATCTTCTCTTCGCGATGGACGACGAAGCACCGGTCTACAGCCTGGATGCGCTGGACGACGATGCCGACGAGGGGCAGGAGTGGACCGACGCGGACGACCAGCGTGCACAAGGCCCCGAGGACAGTTTCGAGGAGGCTTCTGAGAATACTTCTGATGAGAGCTACAGCGCGCAAGGCGCTGAGCCGGTCAGCGATGAGAGTGATGGACAGGAGGAAGCCGTGATGATGCAAGGCGACGATACATCGGGCACAGAGGGCGAGGAGGAAGCGACTCGCGTGGATACCGAGCCTGAGTCCTCGGCCGACATGGCCATTGCCGACGAGGGCAATACCAGGGACACGGCCGTCGACAACCCCATTGTCGACAGCACGCTCGTCGATCGCATGGCCGTGCCTGAATCCGTGACGGATCTGGGCGACAGCACCGATCGCATCTACGAGGGCGAGGAGCTGGGCGACGATACCGTGGTCGGCACCTCCTACGAGACCGAGACGCCGGCGGATGCCTTCGTGCCAGAGCACAGCGTTGAGCGCGGCAACACCTCCTCGAGCGAAACGTCGGAATAACTCATGCCAACCATGCGATTGCAGCGTTTTCTAGCTCAGGGCGGTATTGCGGCGCGTCGCAAGGCAGAGCTCCTCATTGACGAGGGACGAGTCAAAGTGAACGGTGTGGTCATTCGCGAGGCGGGAACCAAGGTCGACCCGGAGGTGGATCGCGTATCTGTCGACGGTCAGCCCGTGCACGCCGAAGAGCTGTACTACATCATCTTCAACAAGCCCAAGGCCTGCATCACTGCGCTGAGCGATCCTGAAGGTCGCCGCACGGTCATGGAGTACATGCCAGGTCTCGCCAAGTCGGTGGTGCCCGTCGGCCGTCTCGACTTCTACAGCGAGGGCGTCTTGATGCTCACCAACGACGGCTCGCTGGCCGCCGCCCTGACCTCGTCGAAGTTCGACATCGAGAAGGTCTATCACATCAAACTCAAGGGCTCGATTTCGGATCGCGAGATCGCAAAGCTCGAGGCCGGCGTCAAGATCGACGATCGCGCGCCCACCAAGCCAGCCAAGGTCACGCGCCTCAAAAGCCAGAGTCGTCACGACTGGCTCGAGGTGACGATCACGGAGGGCAAGAACCGCCAGCTGCACCGCATGCTCGAAGCCGTTGGCCATGAGATTACCAAGCTGCAGCGGGTCTCCTTCGCGGGTATCAGCTACCAGGGGCTGCGGGTCGGCGATGCCCGTGAGCTCGAGCAAAACGAGCTGAAGGCTCTCTATGCGCTCACCAAGCTCGATCGTCCCAAGGGTCTGGCTAGCCGCGGCAAGTGGGCCGTCAAGCGCGAGACCACTGAGAAGGCGCGCAGGGCAAGCGATCGCAAGCGCGAGCGTGTCACGCCCAATCTCACACCTGGCGGCAGCAAGAAAGCCAAGACCAAGCTGCTCACGCGCTATCGCGAGCAAGAGGAAGACGGCACCAATCTGCCGGTACCTGTGCCGCAAGTCGTGGCACGCGCCGCCCAAAAGCCTGGGGCTCGTCCAGCCAGCCCGCGGGCTTCGGTGCTGGTCGCAAAAGCGCGGCCTCGTCCAAAGCGTGGCGAGGCTTTCGCGGCTGGCGGCAATTCCAGTGCAGGCAGGCCCAGTGCCGGCAGGCCCAGTGCAGGCAGACCCAGTGCAGGCAGGCCCAGTGCAGGCAGGCCCAGTGCAGGCAGGCCCAGTAGTGGCAAGCCCGGGGGCAGCAAGCCCGGGGGCAGCGCCGGTCCCCGCAAGAGTGCTGGCGGCGCCGCGGGCGGCCGACGCGCAGCTGGAGCCGCAGGCGGGGGACGTCCAGGCAAGCCAGTTTCTGGAGGCGCGCCACGTGCAGCCTCGGGCACTCGCGGCACAGGCCCAGGTGGCAAGCGTGCGCCTGGCCGAAGCGGTGCAAAAGCAGGCGGGGCTCGCAAGAACGCAACCTCCCGCACTCGAACGCCTCGCAAGGGCAAGTAGCTCGTCGCTTGCGGCACCTGCGCCCAGGTCGCCGGCCGCTTTGCTCGTCGCTCGCGGCACCTGCGCCCACGTCGCCGGCCGCTTTGCTCGCGATCGCTTGCCGCGCACAGCCTGGCTCGCGTTGACAGCGAGCAAGGCGGGGAATATCGTTCGCATGCATGGATTTGCGCACACTTACCGTTCTCGATTCCCTCCAGCCACAGGTCACGGGCTTTCTGCAGACCATCTGTCAGGGCTTCATGCCGATGGAGAATCAGGCGGCGCTCTTTCTCGAGATTGCCCCAGGTATCGCCATCAATCAGCTCACTGATCGCGTGCTCAAAGCGACGAGCTGCCAGCCGGGCATGCAAATCGTCGAGCGCGCGTACGGTCTCTTGGAAGTCCACGAATACGACCAGGGCCAGGTGCGCCAGGCGGCGGAGATTGCGGTTGCCGAGATGGGTGTCACGATCTCGGAGCGACTCATTCCCAAGATCATGTCTTCGCAAATCATCACCGGTATCGACGGCAAGCAGAGCCAGCTCATCAATCGCATGCGCCATGGCGACATGATCGTGGCCGGCGAAGCGCTCTACATCCTCGAGGTGCATCCAGCGGGTTATGCCGCACTGGCTGCCAACGAGGCCGAGAAGGCCGCAGACGTCAAGATTCTCGAGTTCATGTGCTTTGGTGCTTTTGGCCGTGTGTGGCTTGGCGGCGGTGAGGCGGAAATCCACGAGGCCGCCCGCGCTGCGGAAGCGGCCCTTTCCGAGATCACGGGGCGAGAGAATAAGTAGGGCGCGGCCTGCGGGAACGCAGGCTGGCCGAGGAGATCAATGACAGCAACGACGAGTGAACTGCCGCAGGCGCCCTTTGCAAAGGGTGGCGCCAATGAGATCGACCAGGCCATTGCCCAGAAGCTGCTTGCCGAAGCGCTATCGGCCGGTGGTGACTACGCTGACTTGTATTTCGAGTACCGCTCGTCGAGCGACTTCAGTCTCGAAGATCAAAAGATCAAGAACGTGGGGCAAGGGGTGAGCATGGGACTCGGCGTGCGCGTCACCAAGGGCGACGCGACCGGCTACGCCTACTGTGAGGTGCTCAGCATGGAGCGCATGCTCAAGGCCGCCAAGACCGCCGGGCAAATCGCCAGCGGCGGCGGCAGCAAGCAGGCCATCTCCATCGAGGAGATTCGCCCGGTGCTGCGCTACCAGGTCGACAATTCCTCGCTACGCCTGCCACCGGAGCACAAGCTCGCATTGCTGCGACGCGCGGATGTCGCGGCCCGCGCGGCCAGCTCCCGTGTCGTCAAGGTCGAGGCTTCCTTCGTCGAGCAGCTGCGCGAGACCCTGGTGATTTCGTCGACGGGTCGCATGGTGCGCGATCGACAGCCGATGATGCGCTTTGGCGTGCACGTGGTGGTCGAGGACGGCGCCAAGCGTCAGTCTGGCAGCTCCGGTGGTGGCGGTCGCAAGGGCCTTGAGTACTTCGATGCCGAGTCGACCAGTCCGGAGGCGCATGGTCGCGAAGCGGTGCGTGTCGCCGAAGCGATGCTCGACGCTCGCGAAGCTCCCGCTGGCGCCATGGAGGTGGTGTTGGGAGCAGGCGACTCCGGAATCCTCTTGCACGAGGCTGTTGGCCACGGTCTGGAGGCCGACTTCAATCGCAAGGGCACATCCAACTACAGCGGTCAGATCGGCAACATGGTCGCCTCCGAGCTGTGCACCGTCGTCGATGACGGCACGGTCGAGGACAGTCGAGGCGCCATCAACGTCGACGACGAAGGCAACCTCGGTCGCAACAACACACTGATCGAGAAGGGCAAGCTGGTCGGCTACATGCACGACGAGCTTTCTGCCAAGCACTTCGGCGTCGAGCCCTCTGGCAACGGCAGGCGGCAGTCCTTCCACTGCATGCCCCTGCCGAGGATGACCAATACCTCCTTGCTTGGCGGAGAGCACGATCCCAAGGAGATCCTCGAGTCGGTGAAGTACGGCGTCTACGCGCTGAAGTTCTCCGGCGGTCAGGTCAACATCTCCAACGGCGACTTCGTGTTCTCCTTGACCGAGGGCTACCTTATCGAGGACGGCAAACTGACCGCGCCCCTCAAGGGCGTCAACCTGATTGGCAACGGTCCCGAGGTTCTCCGCAAGGTGGTCATGTTGGGCAGCGATTTTCAGCGCAGCGACGGAATCTGGACCTGCGGCAAGGATGGTCAAAGCGTGCCCGTCGGAGTCGGCACGCCCACGATCAAAATTTCTGAAATCACTGTCGGCGGCACGAAAGCCTAGTAGGAATAGTTATGAGCGACCTCGTAAAAGAGCTGTGTGAAGTAGCTACGCGCGTGGCTGAGCTGTGCAAGAAAAAGGGAGCCGACGACGCCGAAGTTCTGGTGCGCGACGGCAGCGAGCTCACCGCCAAGGTGCGTCTGGGCAAGCCCGAGCTTTTGCAAGAGGCGGGCAGCCGCGCGGTTGGGCTTCGGCTCTTCGCGGACCTGCGCTCGGCGGTGACCTATACCTCCGATTTGCGACCAGAAGCACTCGAGCGCTGGGTCGAGGACGCGGTGGCGCTGGCCAAGATCAGCGAGCCGGATGAGCTCAACACCTTGCCGGATGGCGGCTTTGCCACCGAGATGCCCGATCTCGATCTCTACGATCCGGCTTGCGAAGCCTTGCAGGCGAGCGATGGTCTTCGGGTCGCGATTGCTGCGGAGGAGGCAGCCATGGCTGCGGACCCGCGCATCACCAATTCGCAAGGCGCAAGCTGGTCACGCGTTCTTGGCGGCTCGGCTTTCGCCAACACCGCTGGCTTCGTGGGCGGCGTGCGCGGCAGTTACGTTTCGTTTTCCGTGGAACCGGTGTGCGACGAGCCCGATGGCAAGAAGCGCAATGGTTCCTGGTGGACGGGCAGCCGATTCCTCAGTGCCCTCGACAGTCCCGAGGCGGTGGGACTGGAGGCTGCGCGTCGCACGGTCCGGCAGCTCGGCTCCAAGAAGATCGATACCGGTGACAGACAAATCATCTTTGATGCCGAGGTCGCGCGCTCGCTGGTCTCGATGGTCTTTGGAGTTGCCAATGGCTCGTCCTTCTATCGCAAGTCGACGTATTTGCTCGATCGCGAGGGTAGCGAGGTCGCAAGCAAGCTCGTGACGATCAAAGACGATCCACACATGCTTCGCGGTCCCGGTTCCAAGCCCTTCGACGGTGATGGTTTGCCGACTCGACAGAACGTCATCATTCGCGAGGGTGTGCTCGATACCGTGCTCTGCGACACCTACACCGCTCGCAAGCTCGGCCGGGCATCCACCGGCAGCGCTGGTCGCGGAGTGGGCGGAAGCCCTGGCCCGACGAGCAGCAACCTGTACCTGGTTGCCGGCACCGAGGATGCGGAGCAAATCATCGCCAGCAGCGAAGGCGCACTCTACGTGACCAGCATGATGGGCTTTGGCTTCAACTCGGTTACCGGTGACTTCTCACGTGGCGCGGCTGGCTTTCTCATCGAAGACGGCAAGCTCGGCCGGCCGGTTTCGGAGGTGACGATTTCGTCCAATCTCGACACCATGCTCAAAGGCATCGATCGTGTCGGCAATGACCTGGTCTTCCGCAGCTCGGTGAGCAGTCCCACTCTGCGCATCGCCAACATGACTGTGGCCGGCAACTAGAGCTCAGCAGCAATCGCCCGGCAGCAGTGCCCCGACAACTCGGGGCCGGCAGCTAGAGGTTGGCAGCTCGGGGCCGCCAAGGCGCGCTAGCCGGTGACCACGAGGGTGATGGTCGCCGCGCCGGCTAGAAGCAGGATGAAGACAGCGGTAAGCACCAGGTAGAGGCGGCGTGGCGCGTAAGCCAGACCTTCTAGTGGTGTGAGGCTCTTGAGCTGCTGCGAGCTCTGCGGCATCACGTAAGGGGCCGAGCCAGGGTCGGCAATCGGGTAGGGATAGGCGCCGCTTGGATCCATGGGGTGCATGGGCATGGGGCCCGAGCCAGGTCCCTGCACCTGCCCGGGGTAGGCAGGAGCTGGCGCGCTCTGTTGCCAGGGCGGCGCGGGTGCGTGCTCCTCGGCATAGGGCGCCTGCGGGTAGCCTGCAGGTTGGTAGCCTTGCGCCTGAGGATAGGCGCCTGCCACTTGCGGCACCGCATAGCCTTGCGGAGGACCAGGCGGGGTGCTCGGGCTCGGGTAGCCAGGCTGGCTCTGCGCGCGGACGCTGGCATGGGGAAGGTCGGCCGGCGAGCTGCCAGGCCGTGGCTGGCTTGGCCGTGTCGGTGGCATCTGAGGGCTTCGGGACAGAGAGACCTCGGCTGCTGGCTGCGCGCCCGATGCATGGCCGCCAGAACGTTCGCCGCCCGCCTTGGCAAGTGCGCGCTCGGGTCGCGTGGTTGGCAAGGGGGTGATGTCACGCGCGGGCAAGGCCGCGGTGGCAGCCAGGGCCAGCTCGCGTTTCGAGACCGGAGCCGTGTTGGCGGTGCCGAGGGTGACGCGGGCGTTCTTGACGGTCTCTTCCTCCACCTCGCTCTTGGCCTGGACCCGCTCTTGGTCCTCGATGGTGCGCGCTTCTTGATCGAGAGCGTCACGCAGGGCGGTGGTTCGCACCGGCGCCTGCGAACTCGATATGCTGCGTGCTCCGACGCCTGCAAACTTTGGCGCCGTCGATTCGTCGAGGACGAAGTTCATGTCCTGGCTGTCGGCAGCCGTCGGCACATCGCTTCGATCACTTGTGGTCTCTTCCTCGCCGAGGACGGCGAGCTTCTTGGTTGGGCTGCTACCGGCCCTGGCTGGCATGGCGTAGGCAGAGGGCGCAGAGAGCGGACCGCCGACGTCTCTTGCCCACTGTGCGTCGTCATCATCGCTCTCGGTGGGGCCGCCGTCAGTGGCCTCCTCGTCCTCACCCATAGTCCCTTGGAAGAGAAACTGCGGGTCGACCATGGTCGCATTGTCCGTGGTGTCTTCGACCTCTTCTTCCTCTCGGTGCTGTTGTTTTGGGCGTTGAGGCGTTGCCGGCTGCTGCGTTGCCGGCTGCTTCGTTTGAGGCTGCACCTGGTAGTGCGACTCGTCGCTTGAGCGGTGGATCTCGATGAGCTTGCTGAC
>JAHEAK010000139.1 GCA_024642805.1 Kofleriaceae bacterium
CCAAAGGCATTCGGCCTGGGGCTCAGAGCGATTGGCTGCCCATGGAGGAGACCTTCGTGGGCCAGGGACACCGCGTTCTCGTCGTCGACCTCGGAGCTCGCTATCGCAGTGCGCAGATTCGCGTCGCGCGAGCGGATGATGCTCGCATTGACAGTGTTGGTTGGGAGTTATTGACGCCAGCCTTTCCGGACGCGGGCCGGATCTCACGAGAAGCCTCGGCTCAGCCTGGTGTGAGTTACGCATTGGCTTCGCCGCTTACACAGATCGGCGTCATCGATCGCGGCAGCTGGGGAGCGCGCGCCTCGGGCTGCTCCGCGACAGAAGACGACTGGTATCGCATGGCGGTACACCACACCGCTGGCCTGCAAACCTCCGGTGGTAGCGTCCAGGGCGCGTTGCAGGCCACGCAGGCCTACACCATGGATAGCGGCGGCTACTGCGATCTTCCCTACCAGATGATGGTCGGCTACGACGGCACGCTTTGGGAAGGGCGCTCCCTCGATCTCTTCAGCGGGGCGACGGGCGGTGGCAACAACGACGGCAACCTGGCTGTCTGTTTCATGGGTTGTTATCACCCCTCGGGATGTCCAGGTGGTGCCGGCGATGCCGTGACCGAGGAGATGATGGCTCGCGGTCGCTTGCTCATTCAGACCTTGGTTCGACTGCATGACATCGCCAGCACGGCGGATGCCATTCGCGGCCATCGCGATTGGCCAGGTAACGCGACGGCATGCCCTGGCGACTTCACCCATGCACGCCTCGACGAGTTGCGCACCGATCTGAGCTGGTACGCGGCCGCCGAGCTCACTCGCAACTTTCCAAGCGAGGGCGAGCCCGCGTTGTTGATTCCCGTCGACCAACCGGTCGAACTGACCATTGAGCTGCAAAACCTCGGCGGGCTCGCCTGGCAACCAGGCAGCACATTTCTTGGCACTGCAAGTCCACGAGACGGCGAGTCCGCGCTCTACGATGTGAGTTGGCCTTCCGCCAATCGCGCCGCCACCGTCGACGAGATCGTCGAGCCTGGTCAAACGGGTCGCTTTCGCTTCTTCGTGCACGCTGCGAGTGCCGGTGAGTACACGCAGAGCTTCGCGCTCGTCCAAGAGGGCACGACCTGGTTTGCGGATGCGCCCTGGGGTGGAGGCCCGGCCGACGAGGCCATCGTCCTGCGCGTCCAGGCAGATGATGAAGCGCAGCCCGAACCGGATCCGGATCCAGAGCCCGGGGAGATGGGCGAGGGAGGTCAGGTAAGCGCGGGCTGCAACAGCAGCAACTCGAATGCCTCTCTCGGCTTGGCGCTCTTGGCGCTCTTGCTGACCCTTCGACTTCGATCGCGAGGGGCCCGTGCGCGCTAAGTGCGTGCCTTGGGTGGGCAGCTGTGGTGCGCGCCCTGGCTCTACGTGCCTTGGCTCTACGAGCCATGGCAGCGCGCTGGCCGCATTCCTCGTACAGGTTTCGCTTGCTGTGCTCGGTGGCATGTCCGCTTGCTCGAACGCACCCGCAAGCGATAGCGAGAGCGCTGGCGCGGTCTCTGATGCCGGTGTCGCTGGTGAGCTTGGCGACGGCGGCACGCTCTCAGGCGCCGACGAGTTTCCTCCCTCGAGCTATCCCGAGGTCGATGGTGGTGCGTCTGTGCCGCCATCGGATCCGGTGACCACGGCCATCTCCGGTGGTGTGAATCTTCCGCCTGGAGTGTCCCTGCGCATGCCCCTGCCAATAGGAACCACGGCGCTGGTATCCAACTCCTATGGTGCAGGTTTTCACACCGGCGTAAACGATTCCGGTTCCATGAACCAGCACTACGCCGTCGATCTCTACATTCAACCCGATGGCGCCAAGGGAACGCCTTCACTTGCGATTGCGGATGGCACGGTCTTGCTTGCGGGCTGGTCGCCTGCTGGTTGGGCCTCGTGTGGCATGTGGGTGGTTCTTCAGCACGATTTTGGCGATGGCCATACCTATATCTCCAACAGCTGTCACCTCAATGCCGTCTCGGTCTCTCCTGGTGATCACGTCTCGGCTGGGGATGTGATTGGCGAGCTAGGTTGTTCGAGCGACCTTGGACTCGGCTGCGATCGCTGGGGCCCGCATGCACACATTTCTATGGCACGCGATGCGAATGTTGCTGGCGGGTCCTATGGTGGCAACACGACGGTTCCCGAGCCCATGTCGGGTTACACCCAGATCGAGACCGGCATGTACATGACAGCAGGCGCGGGCGGATTTGCTCGTGTCGTGGCGGAGCCGCGCTCGATCTCGGCCCTTGGCAGGTGCGCGGATGTCGATCACGGCGGCACCGAGGACGGTGTGAAGGTGCAGACCTGGGCCTGCAATGGCAGCGACCCGCAGTCGTGGACGATGAGCGAGACTGGTCAGCTGCAGACCTCCATCGGCAAGTGTCTGGCACGCAAGCAGGGCACCCAGCTCCTCGAGCAAAGCAGCTGTGACGACTCCATCGGCCAGCGCTTCAAGTTCCTGGGTGTGGCACTGCGCAGCGCCTTCGGGAAGTGCGTCGATGTTCCCGGGCAACATTTCATCGCTGGCGAGAAGCTGCAGCTCTACGACTGCAACGCGACTGATGCTCAGCGCTGGATCTTCGACCCGGCGGGCAAGACCTTGCGCTCGCAGCAAGAGCTCTGCTTGCAGCTTGCGGGGGGCACGGCGATCCCGGGGGCCGACATCGAGCTGGCCGCCTGCACAGGCACGCCTGCGCAGCGCTGGTATCACGAAGATGGTGTGTTTCGCAGCGGCGTCGATCAGAGCTTTTGTCTCGACGTCGAGGACGGCCAGAGCGCCAACGGCACGCGCATTCAGCTCTGGCAGTGCGATGGCACTCCAGCGCAGCACTTCGCACTCAGCGGTGGCATCCGTAGCGCAGAGAACAGCGAGTCGTGCGTGGACGTGCCGGGCGGGGACGCAAGCGATGGCAATCAGCTGCAGCTGCATGCCTGTAACGGCACAGCCGCGCAGGACTGGGACCTGTGGTAGCTCGGGCGCTAGCGCCCGGTCATGAAGTCTTCGCCGTCACCCGTATTCGCCTGGCGGCGTTTTAGGACTGCCCGAATGGGCGCGCTCGAGTGCTGATCGATGAGCGTTGAACTGGAGCGGTAACCCGATTTTTTGAACACTGCACGCAGGTCGCTCGCCTGAGCGTCCACCTCCAGGGAACAGGGGGTGACGCACTCGCCTATGCCAGTTAGGCTGACCGTGGCGCCATCGGGGCTGCTGCGGAATTCCACTCGCAGTGTCTGCGCTGCAAGGTCCTCTGTCTGTGCGTCAGCGGCGGTGAGCCCGAGCGGCTGCGCGCTCCCCGCATCACGCACCACGATCCTCGCGTCTGTGGGTGGCTGGGTGCCACCGCCTGCGCCAAGGGGCGGCGATTGCGTCGCGCGCTCCTCGGGGCGAGTTAGCAGCACGGCGACGACAGCAATGCCAGCGACGGCAAGGGCGATACCGAGCAGGAGCCAACGACCTGGACTTCCCGCCACCGCCGGCTTCAGGCTCGGTGCACTGTCGCTCGCTGGCAGGGCAGGCGGTGGCAATCTTGAGTCGCTTGCGACACTCGGAGCCATCGTCAGCGCCACGGTCTGCGCGACCTGGGGCGCGACCTGGGGCGCGACCTGGGGCGCGGCGCTCGGGACGCCTCCTTGCTCGAGCCTTGGCGTGCCGACAGCGCTTGCTCTTGCACTGGAATCGACGCCCGAATTGGCGCCCGAATCGAGGCTTGGTGGCACGCTTTGGCGGTGGCTTCTGAGCACGCGCGTGTAGCAAGCCTGCAATGCGGCGCGCAGCTCCGTCGCGGAGGCATAACGCTCGGCTGCTCGTTTGGAAAGCAAGCGCTCGATGACCTGGCGCAAGTCCTGCGGAACAAAGTCGGGCAGTGCCTTGGGCTGGCTGTGGGCATGCTGGTACATGAGCGCGTTGACGTTATCGGCATCGAAGGGCGGCTGCCCTGACACCATCTCGTAGAGAATTACGCCGAGGGAGTAGAGGTCACTGCGAGGCTCGCTGACCTGGCCGAGCGCGCTTTCGGGAGGCAAATAGCGAGGCGTGCCCAGCATGACGTTGCTCTGGGTTAGCGCGGTGTCTCCGTTGTCGAAGGACTTGGCGAGTCCAAAGTCGAGCACTTTGACTAGGTCGTGCTCCCCGCCGGTGGCCAAGAGAAAGATGTTTGCCGGCTTGAGGTCTCGATGGACGATGTCCTGCTTGTGGGCAGCGGCCAGGGCATCACAGAGCTGCATCGTGATGGTCAGGCATCGGTCGACGGGTAGACGCGGCTCGCGTCGTAACAGGGCGTCGAGAGCCTCGCCCTCGAGTAGCTCCATGACCAGGAAGAGCAAGCCATCTTGGGTTTGCCCGGAGTCGATGACGGTAATCGTCGAGGGATGGTTGAGGCGCGACGTCAATTTCGCCTCCCGCAAGAAGCGCTTTGCGATCTGTGTGTCCTTGGCGAGACGTGGGTGAATCACCTTGATGGCGACCGGCCTGCCGACAGAGTGCTGCCAGGCCAGGTACACGGCTCCCATGCCACCTTCTCCGAGTTTTTCCTTTATCGTGAAGGCGCCGTTGATTTGCTTGCCAATCAGGTCCTGCTGGACCTCAAGGCGAGTGAGCGTCGTGCCGTCATTGGGGCAAAGGGTGTGCGCGCTGCCGTAGGAGCGGTCGCAACTCGGGCAGTACATCTCCGCTGCGGGCTCGGGCGCACGCGGATCGTCGACGGCCATGGTTGCCGCCGTTCCGGAGTCATGTTGCGTGTGATCGGGCGGTTTCAATACCAAGTCCAATGCACGCTCACGCGTGTGTCGTGCCCAGTGCTTCGCAGTTGCACCCACGATTTGGCGCCTTCACTGGTGTCTGCGTGCAACAAGAAGTAGAGGCCGGTGCCAAGCGCGCCAGCACCAAGGCCGTAGAGTGCCAGGGTGGCTGTTCGCCTGGTCGAGAAGCGATCGTTCCAGGTATCGAAGTCATCACCGACTGGATAGCGTTCGGCCTCGTGCTTGGCTTCGAGTGCCGAGTTGTGCACAAATGCCCCGGCACCGATGAGTGCAACCCCCGTGGCCGTGGCGATCCAAGGCCAAACAGGCGACGTGGATCGTGGGGGCGGCATGGGCGAGCTGACCAGCGAGCTCGTGGTGCCTTGCGAGGAGCTTTCGGTCGGCGTATCGAGCTCGGCTACTTCAGCATCGCCCTTTTGGCCCTTGCCATCGTGCTCGCTCCCGACCTTGGTGTCGTCACCGTTGGGTGTGGGCTCCTCGATGGGCTCGGGCGTGAGCACAAACGCAATCTCCTGGGCCACCCCTTTCTCCACGATGATCGAGCGAGTGTCTTGAAGATAGCCTGAGAGCGAAGCCTTTAGCTCGGTCTTGCCGGTTGGCAGCCACACGATTCGCGGGCCCCGGAAGGTCTCGTCAGGGAGAAAGCTCGAGCTCTCGATCGCGGCACCGGCGGGACTGGACTTGACGGTGATAGGAGCGAAGTCGCCGGCACTCAATTTGCCAATGGCTTCCCGGAGACGCTTGTTGACCCACTCATCGATGGGGCTCGTCTGCTCCTGGCTCCAGCGCTCACGGCATGCGCTCAGGAAGAACTGGGCTTGTGGCCAGCGATTGAGTCGAACGTAGGCCAGTCCGATGTTGCACACGTGAATCGCACGCGGGTGCAGGGCCTCGGCACGCTTGAAGGTCGCGATCGCCTCGGCCAGTTGGCCCTTTCGACCGAGGGCGGCCGCCTCTTCGACCAGGGCACTGGCTTGCTGCTCTGGGTCGGCGGCGTCCTGGGCCGACGCCAGGCGAGGGGTTGCGCAAACAAGAATAACACTTAGTATCTGTGCGAAGCGCATGGGGATCATGGGTTACTCGGGCCCGTGCAGTAGTCTGGGCTCGGGCCAATCAGGTCATTGTCGTTGCCGGTCGCGTCTTCCAGGTTTTCGTCGAACTTCCAGTTACCAACCAGGTTGGGCTCGCTGCCGACGAGCACATCGAAGCGGGAATCTCGGACCTCGGAAGGAGTGCGAGCGACGTTCCAAACGCTGACTTCGTCGATGGCGCCTACGAAGTAGGATTCGGGAACCCCCAACTGTGGCCAGGATCCAATCACGAAGGGCGCCCCGCTGTCGTTTACCGCGCTCTGATCAACCGCGTTGTCGTTGGCGAGGCCCGTGATCTGCTGGCCGTCGATGAGCAAGAGCATGGAGCTTTGTACGTCGCTTTGGCTCAGATCTAAAATGAGGGCAAAGTGATGCCACTCGCCTACGGCTTGGGCGGCTCCAGCCCAAGGCCACACCATCTCGCTGCCTCGATCTCCTCCAGGCAGGGCGGCCCGCGCCTGGACGTTGATGGTGGATCCGGAGCGATCGATCCACCACATGTAACCGCGATTGGTGATCGATCCGCCAAAGTCGTCCTTGCTGAGGATGGTAAAGGTCTCGGGGTCACCCGGCAGGACTGTCATGTTGATCCAAGCCTCGAGGGTGAAGGACCCAGTCAAGTCAAGGCCGGTCTGGTTGCTGTCGGATATCTGAGCTAGGTCGCCCGAGGATTGCTCCAGGAAGAGGGCATGGCCAAAGGGCGTGGCGTCGGTGCCATCACAAACAAGATTGCCACCGACCGGAGCTGCGTCCGGCGCGTTGGGGTCGGCATCGGTGGCACCGCCGCTGGCATCGCCGTCGACAGCGCCATCACGAGCAGTGCTCGCCGGCGTCGGCGCGCTCAAGCACGCCACCTGGAGCAGGCAAGGGAGCAGCACTCCGAGCGACGCCTTCATTGCCACAAAGGTAGCAAAAGTCGCTCAGGCCAGGGCGTCCCGAGAGGAACTATTGCTGCCGCACGGCCTCAGGCGAGGCGTGCGGCAGGGGTGGGGCTACAGCTGTGAGCAGGGTAGAGCCACAGCTGTGAGGAGGGTAGGGCTACAGCTGTGAGAATCCGCCGCCGTCTTGGCCGCAGACTTCGAAGCCGCGTGATGGGTAGTAGAAGAGCGGAGCCGAGCACATCTCCTTGGGGAAGTAGATGGCAGCGTTTTCGTCGTTGAACCACTCGCACTTCATGCTCAGTTTGTCGCCGGGCTCGAGCTGCAAGACGTTGTCCTCTGGATAGGTCTTCATCGGCGGCTCGTCGCGAAAGCCTGGGCCGGCTTCGGCGGCGTACAAGAGCTCTTTGTCGGTGGTGCCGGCGCGCGTTAGCGAGAGGGCGAAGTTGCGGCCCCACTCATGGGTGTGGCCCGTCAACATGAAGACCTTGGAGGTCTCGGAGACCGTGCACTCCATCTCACGCGTGGTGGTCACTCCTGGTGGTAGCTCGAGGGTCAGGTCGTTGAGGACCATCATGGCGGCCAGCGCATCCGGGGTGCCGTCGATGGCAATCAGGTTGACGGCGTCCATGACTTCGATTGGCTCGTCGGTGGCGTTGATGTAGTGCGACTGGATGACCAGGCGCTTGCCGCCCGGCGCAAGGAAGGCAACACCGCTCGGTGCGTCGACACTGGCGTTTGCGCCACCTACGCCAATCGGGCGGTGGTTGGTCATCTCGCTGTCGTCACAAATGTGCACATCGGTCTCTGGCTGGTAGTTGTCAGTGACCGACGAGAGAATGATGTGGTGGCCACCGCTCATCTGGTAGGCCTGCATCGAGGACATGTTGATGTCCGCGCTCAGCTCTTCGGAGAGATAGACGCACATGAAGACGTCTTCGCCTGGCTGCACGGTGAAGGGCTTACCGAGGATCTGCACGCCATTGGCTGGCGGTGGTGGTGGATTGAATCCGACGGGGTATTGCACCTCGGGCGCAGCATCTTGAGCCGCGACCTCATCCACTGGCGAATCGCTCGAACACGAGGCCAGAAGGCAGGTCATGGCGAAGGCGACTTTGAACTGAGTATGAATTGGCATATGTGATGTCTCCTACGTAACTAGGTTGTCGTTCGTATCAGTGAGAGCCGCGTTATTGCGTCAAGCAGGTCGGCGTACAGCCGCCGATGGCTCCACCGTTGGTCTCGCAGGTTGCGTCTTCGCCACAGGTGTCGTCGCTAAAGCAAACCTTGGTGCAGAAGGGAGGGGCATCGGCTTGTTGGACCACCGTGCACAGAGAGGCGGCACCGGTGCACATCGCATTGGTGGTGCAGTACAGACCAACGCCTTCGGAGTTGCCAAGGGAGCCCGGCTCGGCGCAGAGCGCACCGTTGTCGGCTGGCATCGCGTCGGGGCTGTTGTTGTTGTTGGGGGCGGCGTCGGCGGCCGGCACCTCCGTGGAGGCGTCAGCTCTTGGGTTGTTTTCGTCACCAGGGTCGCTGCTATCGCTGCTACAGGAGGAGCCAACGAGGAGGGCAGCTGCAAGTAGGGGCAGGAACGATTTCGATGCTTTCATCCCGCGACGGTGCCCGTATGCGTTAATTTGCACAATGCCAATTCGGCATTAGCTCACATTGCGTGGTGGGCATGGTCAGGCCGCGATACGCGGAAAGATCCACTTGTGGGGGAATCGCCACGAACTCATCGAAAGGACTACGACACCTGGGCTGACCAGAGTCCTTCTCTTGACGCGGGCGGTCGAAACAATCTCGGGCGAGGCTGCAGGGGCGAAGCTGCCGAAGCTGCCGAGGCAGCATGTCGCGCCTAGCGCTGGGTGCCTTCGGCCTCGACCACAGCGGCGGCCGCCTCGTGAACCGCCTTTACAAAGGCGTCACGACTGAAGGGCTTGCGCAAGAGGAGTATGCCCAGCTCTTTGCACGTGGAGAGGGCACTCTCATCGGCAAAGCCCGTGGCCATCATGATTCGCTGGCTGGGACGCTGGGATCGCAAGCGACGGGAAAACTCCGAGCCAGTCATGCCGATCATGCGATTGTCGGTGATGACGAGATCGAAGTCTTCGGGCGCTTCGGCGGTGTTGCGCAGGGCTTCCTCTGGAGAGCTGGCAATGCTTGCGACATAGCCATTGGAAGCCAGCACGCTCACGGTGATCTCCGCAACCTGGGCATCATCGTCGACCACGAGGATGCGCCGGCCTTGGCCTACCAGTGACTGGCTTTCGTTGCCCGTCGTTTCGGCTGTAGGCAGCTCGAGTGTCAGGGGTAGAAAAACGGAAATCTTGGTGCCTCGCCCAGGCTCCGTGTCGACTTCGATTTGGCCATCATGGTCACTGACGATCCCGTAGACGACCGATAGGCCCAAGCCTGTTCCCGAGCCGACGGGTTTGGTGGTGAAGAAGGGCTCGAACACCCGCTCCCTGGTCTCGGCGTCCATGCCCGCGCCGGTATCCTGGATAGACAGGACGGCCCGCTCCTCGGAGTCCAGCCGAAGGCACACGTCGATCCTTCCTGCTCCTTGGCAAATGGCGTGGGCTGCGTTGGTGCACAGATTCAAGACCACCTGATGCATTTGGCTTGGATCGACGCAGGCGTTGCCGACCTCCTCGAGATCTTCGTGGAGCTCGATCTCCTTGGGTAAGGTCATTTGCACGAGCTTCAACGCCTCGCTCACGACTTGCTTGAGACTGACGATCTGTCGCTGGGCCTCAGAGAGCCGACCAAAGGCGAGCAAGCGCTGCACGAGGTCACGGGCGCGGTTGGCGGCAGAGGTCATCAACTCGAGGGTCTCGGTACCGACGGGGTTGTCGGCGAGTAGAGGTGTGAGTTGGCCAGTGCCAAGCAAGAGAGGCGTGAGCAGGTTGTTGAAGTCGTGGGCAACGCCGGCGGCCAGCGTGCCTACCGATTGCAGCTTCTGTGCGTGCCGAACTTGTATCTCCAGCTGTTCGCGCTCTGCAGCGGCATTGGCTCGTTCGTTGAGCATGGCGTTGAAGGCCATCTCCGCGTTGCGAATTTCCCCTTCACGCGAGAGTGGCAGCGGATCGGCGCGCCCTCCATGACCGTATCGACTGAGCGAGGAGGTCAGGCGACGCAGAGGGCTCGACACTCGATGGGCCAGAACCAGGCCAAGCACCAAGATCGCCGCCAGTGAGCCAAGCGCAAGCACGAGGAACCAACGACTGGCCGCGGTCACACGGGCGGTGATGACGCTGGACGGGACCCGCACCGCCACCGACCAG
>JAHEAK010000762.1 GCA_024642805.1 Kofleriaceae bacterium
CGGATGGCCTGGGCTACTCGTGGTCGTCTTGGATTACCGCTGCTCATACAAACTCATTTCCTCAGTCAAGGTCGCCAAAGACGAGACACTCACGGGTGTCACTAACCACCAGGCCAATATCGCTGGCTAGTATCAAATCGCCAACCTTATATTGCAAAGACTCGAGGGTCTGTCGGTCGCTGCCGACGATGGCGAAGCCGAGCACCGCTCGCTGCCAGGTATCCTGACCTGCGACCTCGGCAACGTGCACCCCGAAACGAGCTTGCGCCCGGTCGATGACCGAGCGCAATGCGCGTCGCTTCTCTTTGAGCGAGTGCGCGAAGGTGAGCCGAAGCTCGATTCTCGCGACCGCGATCAGCATGAGAGGCGCAACCTAGAGCGTCGCCTTCTCCTCGACGATCTCGTAGGACTCGATGACATCGCCAATCCGCAGCTCATTGAAGCCGTCGAGCATGAGACCACACTCGAAGCCCTCTTTGACTTCGGAAGCTTCATCCTTGAAGCGGCGCAAGCTGGACACTTTGCCCTCGTAGACCTGCACCGAATCGCGAATGACGCGCAGGTGCGAGCGACGAGCAACGCGCCCCTTGGTGACCATACAACCGGCGACCACACCGCGCTTGGGGATGGTGAAGGTCTCGCGGACCTCCATCTGACCTTGCTCGACCTGACGCTTGATAGGAGCCAGAAGGCCGGCCATGGCCGCCTGCACGTCGTCGAGAGCGTCGTAGATGATGTCGTAGATCTTGATCTCGACGCCCTCTTTCTCGGCCAGGCTGCCCGCTTTGCCGGCTGGCCTGACGTGAAAGCCGACGATGATGGCATCGCCGTGTGCGAGGTTGACGTCGGTCTCGGTGATACCGCCAACACCGCAGGAGATGACGTCCACGCCAACCTTCTCGGTGCTGAGACCAATAAGAGCCGCCTTGAGAGCCTCGGCAGAACCCTGCACATCGGCCTTGAGGACGATCTTGAGCACTTGTGCTTTGTCGCCGCCCTGGATGTTCGACATGAGCTTCTCGAGCGATACCTTGCCCGAGCTAGCCAGCTCCTTCTTGCGCTTTTGCTGGCGACGGGACTCGACGACCTGCTTGGCCATCTTCTCGTCGAGCGTGGCGTTGAGAGTCTCGCCAGCGACGGGAACACCATCGATACCGAGGATCTCGACAGGCGTACCTGGGCCAGCGACTTCCAGTGCGCGACCCGCGTGGTCGACGGCGGCGCGAACCTTACCCATGCACTCACCGACCACGACGATGTCGCCGAGGTGAAGTGTGCCCTCTTGGATGAGCACCGTGGAGATAGGTCCGCGAGAGCGATCGAGACGGGCCTCGATGACGGTGCCCACGGCGGGCTTGTTGGGATTGGCGCGCAGCTCGAGGAGCTCAGCGTTGATCGTGATGGCCTCGAGCAACTTGTCGATGCCATCGCCGGTCTTGGCGGAACAGTCGACGTAGATGGTGTCGCCGCCCCACTCCTCGGGAATCAGACCGTGCTCGGCCAGCTGCTGGCGAACGCGCTCTGGGTTGGCGCCGGGAACGTCGCTCTTGTTGACGGCGACGATGATGGTCACGCCAGCGGCCTTGGAGTGCTTCACAGCCTCCGCGGTTTGCGGCATGACACCGTCGTCGGCAGCGACGATCAGAACCACGATGTCGGTACACTGAGCGCCGCGTGCCCGCATTTCAGAGAATGCCGCGTGGCCAGGGGTATCGATGAACACGATCTCGCCGTAATCACCGCCGGCATCGACCTTATAGGCGCCGATGTGCTGGGTGATGCCACCGGCCTCGCCCGAAGCGACCTTCTCCTTGCGGATGTAGTCGAGAAGCGAGGTCTTGCCGTGATCGACGTGACCCATGACAGTGACCACGGGGGCACGAGGCTGCATTTCCTCGTCCTCGTCTGGCTCCGAGGCAAAGACATCGTCCTCTTTGAAGGCGACGTTCTGCACTTCGTAGTTGAACTCCGAGGCAAGGAGCTGGGCGGTATCGAAGTCGATCGAGGCGTTGAGCGAGATGCCTACCATGCCCAAGCCCCACAGCTTCTTGAGCAGGTCCTGGGCCTTGATACCCATGTTCTTGCCAAGATCGGCCACGGTGGTGGTCTCTTCGATGCGAACGACGCGCTTGTGCTCGGCGGGCGTAGTGATTTGCGTCTGGCGACCCGAGCCCTTTGGCTTGGTCTTCTTGCGCAGATCGCGACCGCGGCCGCGCTGATTCTGTTGGTTGAAGCGATTGCGGCGCTCGTCTGCACCACCGCGCCCACCAGCAAGCGGGCGCTCGACGACTTTGATGCGAGTGGTTGGCAGCTTGATGACAGTGCCAACCTGAGGACGACCGTCTTCGCGCTCGGGTGCTTCGGCTTCGACCTCGGCCATCTTGGCGGCCTTGGCAGCCTGGCGCTCCTCTTCACGGGCTGCGGCCAGGGCGCGGGCGCGCTCGAGCTCGGCCTCGAAGCGCTCCTTGGCGGTGGTTGGACCCGAGTCATCACTGTCCTCGGTGCTCGTGCTTGCGGCCTGTGGCTCTGGCTCGGAGCTGGAAATCGGCGGTGGCGGCGTGGCAACGCGACGCTTCTGATGACCGGGAAGGTCGACGTTCTCAGGCCCAGCAACAACGACCTGGATCTTCTTGGCAACCGGCTCGGGTGCCTTCTCCGGAGGTGCACTCACGCTCTCGGTCGCGGCCTTAGCCTCGACGGTATCCACAGAGCGAGTG
>JAHEAK010000763.1 GCA_024642805.1 Kofleriaceae bacterium
TCCCAACGCTCTTGAGCGTCGAGAATTGGATTGTCGACGCCGAGGCGAGCGCATTGCCAGCAAGATCGAGGGCGCCGGTACTCACCGTGATCTGGTACTGGCGAGCCGCAATCTGCACGGGATCATCGACCCCTTCGGCGTACTCTAGCGGGCTGGTCGGAGATACCGTGAGCTGGTCGCCCGGCCCATTCCAGCTCAGTGTCACGGCCCCTAGCTCGCTGCTGTCCAGGCTGGCTTCGACGCTCGCCTGGTCCATGGCTTCACTAAAACGGAGCACCACCTCGACACTGTCGACTTGACCTACATCGCCATCCAGCGGTGTGGTCGAGAGCAGCGTCGGAGCTGTGGTGTCATCTTCCGGCAGATCCGAGCCGGCGTCGGCGCCCAGCTCCTCCTCCGAGCCCTGCGAGCCGCCGCTGCAGGCGGCAAAGGGCAACACGAGCGTGAGGGCAATGAGTTTTGATGTGAAGAGATTCATAAGTCGTTTCCTTGGTAGAGGCAGGACCCCCCTGCGTTTGGATAGAGCCTGCTAGCCCGATGTGTGAGGAAGAAAATCGCAAAAAGTTGCCTCGAGCCGGTCGGCGAGCCCTCACTCTCCTGCCTTTGCCCGCTAGCGAAGGGCACAGGGAGCGGGCTAGAATTGCTCTGAATGTCGGAGCATGTCGAGCAGAGCGTTCGCGAGGCCTACGAGGCCGGTGACCTCGCCAGCGCTCTAGGCAAGACCGTGGAGGCCTACGGACCGGAGGTGCTCGGATTTTTGGTCTCGCGCCTGCGCAATACCGACGCCGCCGACGACGCCTTCGCCCACACCTGCGAGGCCCTGTGCACCAGCATCGGCAGCTTTGCTTGGCAGTGCTCGATGCGCACCTGGATGTACAAGCTCGCTCGCAGCGCGGCCTCCCGCCATCTTCGCAGCCCGAGCAACCGAGCCAATTGCAACATCCCCCTGTCCCAGGTTTCCGAGATAGCCGATCGCCTGCGCTCGCAGACCCACGAGTTCTTGCGCTCCGAGGTCAAGGACCGTTTCGCGGAGCTTCGCCAAGAGCTTGAAGCTGACGATCAGGCACTACTCATCCTGCGCGTCGATCGAGGCCTCGAGTGGGGCGAGATCGCCGAAGTGCTCAGCGATGCACAGCTCGATGATGACGAGCAGAAACGCGTCGCGGCCCGCCTTCGACAGCGCTTTCAAACGGTGAAAAAGCGCCTTCGTCAGCGAGCCATCGAACACGGGCTGATTTCGGAAGCGGGCTAGAGCGGCCCTGGCCTGCGTCACGCGCCCGCTTCTACCAGCGAGTACGCACTACTTCTCGATGAGAATAAAGTTGCCCTTCACGCCGTTGGTCGTGCCCTCGTATTGGTTGACCACCGTGCCAAAGAGCATGGTCTTGCCATCGAGCGAGGCACCGACGCCGATGATGGCGGTCTCGTTGCCGCTCACCTTGTCGATCTCGAACATGCCGGGAATCGACGCGGCGCCCTGCGTGTAGCTGCCGTCGATGACGATCTGGTTGTCAGCATAGGCAAAGCGCGGCTCGAGCATCGGTGCGCTCAAATTGGCACCAGCAGTCGAATCGTTGATGTAGGTCGGTCCGTTGAGCGCTACGACGCCCGTGTCGGAAAGCTCCAGGGACAGGATCTCGACCCGGCCATTCACCGCCGGGCCCATCGTCGCGTTGATGAGCTCAGGGGCACGGTCGTCGGGAAAGGCGATGCCGCCAAAGCTCCGATTCGCAAAGTCCTCGATCGTGGCGATGTTTTGCGCGTTGACCGCGATCAGGCCACCCTGCCCTTCGGGCTTGTCGATGATGAAGTGGCCGGCGCCGGTGATCATCATGCGCAAGGTGTCGCTGGTGGCGTCAATGACCAACTCACGGACGCCATCCTGACAGGCGCTCGCCGTGATGCCCGCCACCGTTCCGCCGTCATCGCCGGTCGTGTAGGCGATCTGGTTTTCGGGGTCGTCGGTAAATCCGAAGTCAAGGTGATGCACGAGAGAGAACGCGGAGTCGGTTCTAAACAGGCCAAAGATGTCCTTCTGACCCAGCCCGAGGTTGATGAAGGTGTAGTCGTCAGTCGGCATGTCATCGCACGCGCCAGCGGCAAAGCCCGCATGCAGCTGCTCGTTCTCGACGTTGGCGATCAGCGCCATACCGGGAACCTCAAAGATCGTGAAGGTCTCGCCATTTTGTGGCCCGTCGTTGGGCTCGCAGGGGACGACGCCGTCGGTGCACAGTGCATCGCCATCGACCAGGCAGGTTCGATCACCAAAGTCGGGATCGATGCTTCCGCACACCGCAGTGACGAAATAGGTCTTCTCAATCGCGCCGGTGATGGGCGCGATGTCCTTCCACTCTACGGAGAGCTTGTTGCCGTCGATGGTCCAGGTCGAGAGATCACCGACATTGCTCGTGGTTTGATAGGAGTGGGCAGTCGCCGCGGGATCCTCGGTCCCTTCCTCTCTCGCGTCCGTGCCGCAACCAAAGGCGGCCAACAGCGAAAGTAGAATGCTTGTAGATTGGTAGTCGTTGCTCTTCATCGTTTCCCCCTCAGACGCAGAGCTCGAATCGGCCCTGTAAGAGATAGAGCCAGGGAATCGAGGATGTGAGGGGCGCACAGCAAGAAAAGTGGATCGCGCGGCACGGGCCAAGGCATGCTGCTGATCTTATTAGTCTGCAGCCGTCCCAGGGATGGAATAGGCCGCCTGGCCATCACGCAGA
>JAHEAK010000140.1 GCA_024642805.1 Kofleriaceae bacterium
GTGCCGGCGGCCATCGAAGCCCTGGCCAGCGAGGACGAAGATGTGCAGGCCAGTGCGGTGGCGGCCTTGGTGGCCCTCGGCGATGAGCGGGCGGTGGCGGCTCTAAGCAAGAGCGCCGACTTCAAGGATCCGGAGAGTGTCGCCACGGTGATGGAAGCGGTGAGTGCCATCGGCGGCGAAGAGGCCATCTCCTTTCTCGAGTTCGTCAAGAGTGGGCATCCCGATGCGGAGCTGCGCGCGCGCGCCGAGCAAGGTCTTGAGCGCTTGCGGCCAGCTACGCCCTAGGAGCTGCGGGCGCGGCTAGCTCAGCCCGAGGAGCTGCGGGCGCGGCTAGCAGTGAGGGCAAGTAGGCCCGTCAACGCAGGTTCACTCTCGAGGGGCCCGGCACGGCGCGATCTGTGGGCGCTCCTGTTGTATCGCCAGCTTGGCCCGATGTCGACGCTGGTACAATGCTTGCTCGGAGAGGGACCATGGAGATCGAAAGCGCAAGTGATCGTAGCAGTCGGCGCCCGGCTTTCAGGCTGGCCTTAACCTGCTTGCTTGTCCTGGTGATCGGGCTATTGGTTGCGCCAGCGCAGGCGCATGCACAGTACCGGCACAATGCTCGCGGCCATGGTCACGCTCGTGGGCACTTCGGTGTGGCGATTTTTCCTCCGGGTCTCTATGTGGGCGCGGGTCTGGTCGGCACCAAGATCTTGGGCCAGAGCGGCGGGCCAGAGATTCTCGAAGATGGCGCTGGCGTGGGTCTCTTCACTGGCATTCGCGTGAGTCCGCAGCTGGCTCTGGAGGCTGGGGTTAGCAGCAGCTTGCACAATCCCAAGAGCGTGCAGACGGCCTATGGCAGCAACGTCGATTACCTGGTGCTCAACAGCGCCACGGCTGATGCCAAGATCTTCTTTCCGAGCTCCGCATCCACTCTTACCCCCTTTGCACAGGGTGGCGTAGGCCTGTACCTGCTCGATAGCGACTACTTCGGCACCCAGAGCATCGGTACGGGGTTTCAGCTCGGCGGCGGCTTCGATATCGAGCTTGGGCCTGGCGTCGACTTCGGCTTGCGCGCGCTTTACAAGGGCATCTCGATGGGGCCACCGGAGTCGACTCTCGACGACACCTTCATATCGGCCCTCAGCGCCGAAGCAAATCTCGCCCTGCGCTTCTGAAGCACCAGGCCTCGGGCCCTTTGGGGCTCGAGCAAATGCACGCCGGCACTTTCGTCGAGCGGTACCGCTAGCTGCGCTGCGAGCCCGCGATGCCGTAGCGCAGGAGCTTCTTTTGCAGGCCATAGCGGCTGAGCCCCAGGAGCAGCGCCGCCTTGCTCTGATTGCCCTCCGTTATGGCCATGGCTTCCTCCACGAGCTTGCGTTCGAGCCTCTCGACCCGCGGCTTAAGCAACATGGTCGCAGGCTCCGCCTTCGGGCCCATGTTCGGCCCCACGCTCTGGCCCATGTTGTGGGTGGCCTGGGCGGCGCGCACAGCTTCGCCGAGATGCTGCTCCTCGATCCGCGAGTCGTCTGCCATCGCCGAGGCGCGGGTGAGTTCATTGTCGAGCTCGCGCACGTTTCCTGGCCAGTGATAGGCGCGCAGGCTCGCCAGCGCTTCGGAGCTGATGCCCCGCCGATGCCCACGTTTGTGCAGGATGTGCTCGACGAGCAGATCGACGTCGGAGATGCGCTCGCGAAGGGGAGGCAGCGTGAGCGACATGACGTGCAGTCGGTAGTACAGATCCTGTCGAAAGAGGCCTTGCTCGACCAGGGGCTCGAGAGGCTGATGGCTGGCGCAGATGATGCGAACGTCGACGTGCACCAGCTCTTCGGCGCCTAGCGGGCGAATCTCCCCGTCCTGAAGCGCGCGCAAGAGCTTGCTCTGCATGGCAAGGCTGGTGTCGGCGATTTCGTCCAGGAACAGCGTGCCCTTGTCGGCGACCTGAAAGAGACCGCGACGACCTCTGTCCGCACCGGTGAAAGCGCCCTTGCGGTGCCCAAAGAGCTCGCTCTCGAGCAGGCTATCGGGAACCGCTCCGCAGTTGAGAGCGACGAAAGGATGCGCCTGCCGGTCACTGGCTTCATGGAGCGCGCGCGCGAGCAATTCTTTGCCCGTGCCGCTCTCACCAGCAATCACGACCGATAGATCCGTGCGCGCAGCGCGCTCGGCGAGACTGAGAACACTTCGTAGCGCGCTCGAATCGCCTATGATCGTGCGGAAGCCGTGCTGGGGGCGTTCGACGAGCTGCGAGTTAGCGATGACCAAGCGAGCCTCGGCATCTTCGAGGCTCGCGGCCAGACGCGCGGCCAGCTCGGCGTTTTCGCGTTCGCGTCTGCGGTTCTCGCTGACCAGACGTGCGTTCTCGATGGCCACCGCGGCAATGTCGGCCAGCTCGCGCACGACCTCCACGGCGTCCTCATCGAAGGCGCCCCGGCGAAAGCGGTGGTCGAGGTAGAGGGTGCCAACGACCCGATCTTTGACTCGGAAGGGCACGGCCAGGATCGAGCGCAGGCGCAGGGCGGCGACCGATTGCGAGGCGCCAAAGCGGGTGTCGCTCTCGGCATCGACCGTCATGATCGCCTGTCCCGAGCGCAGCACCTCTTCGGCAATCGATCGACTCAAGGTGGCATCGGCTCCAAGGTCCTCGCGAGCAATGTTCCTGGCCACTCGAATCTCCAATCCCGCGGGGCCATTGTTGAGCAGGAGGAAGGCTCGTTCCGCGCGGCTCAGGTCGATGGCGGTGTCGATGATGTCGTCGAGCAGCGGGCCAAGGCGCAGCTCGGAATTCAATCGTCGGCTTAGGCTCAAGAGGCCACGCAGTGGCAAGATCCCACGGCCAGGGCCGGCCTTGGACCCAGCCGCCGACGTGCCCTCCGCTCGGGCGACGAGCGCGATCAGACTGCGTGCGTCTGGGTGCGCGCGCAGGCCCTGGCGATAGGCCTCTGGACTGCGAGCTAGCACCTTGTCGAAGCGCTCTTGTGCCTTGTCGATGGCCAGGTGTGCGGCGTGATCGTTGCCGAGGGCGACACGCAGTTGGGCGTGAACGATTGCGAGTCGCCAGCCAAGGTCGAGCTCGTCGGCTGCGTCGAGAGTCTCGAGGAAACTCGCGATGCGCTCGGCGTGCTCGGCGCTGATGGAACCCGTCGCCAGTTGCACACGCGCTTGGCTGGTGATGGTCTCGGCTTGGTGCTCGAGCGAGTCGCCTGGCTGGCTGCCGGGCGAGTCGCCTGGATCATTGCCTGGGTGGCGGCCTGGGACCGAACTGGCTGCGCCACCGGGGCCGGCCCCGACAGGCAGCGGCGCAAGTCCCGAGTGGGCGCGCATTTCCTGGAGGCGAAGCGCTGCGTGAACGCCGTCGGCTAGTTCGTGCTGCGTGGCGAGTGCGTGCGCCGCATCGAAGTCGGCCAGGGCTTGCCCCTGATCGCCCGTACGCCAGGCAATGTCGCCGAGCAGGAGTCTTGCGAAGTAGAGCAGCCTGGGCTCTGTGGCTGCCTGCGCAAGCTCCATGCACACGTTGGCGGCGGAGCGGGCAGCCTCGATTTCGCCTAACATCAGAAGCAGGTTGCCGCGATTGCAGTGGGCGGCCGCCAGCTCGAAGGGCGTTCCTGAGTGCTGCAAGCCAGGTAGGGCCGAGGCGAGGGAATCGAGGGCTTGCGCGTAGTGCGCCCGGCGATGTTCGACGGTGGCCCTGTTGAGCAGCGCGACGGCTGCTGCGTGCCAGGCGCCAGCGTTGATGGCGTGGGTATGGGCCTGGCCATAGAAGTCGGCGGCGTCGGCGAGCTTGCCCTGCTTTTGGGCACACATGCCCTGGAGTGCTCGCGCGCGCCCAAGCCCAGCCTTGTCGTGAGCGTCATCGCAGCGGGCCGCCATGTCCTGAAAGCGCTGCGCTGCTGTGGACGTCTCGCCGCGATACAGAGCCACAAGGCCAAGCGTCTCCAGGGCGAGCGTGCTGGCCGCCGTGCCCTGGCTAGCGTCTGCGCCTGCGTCACCCAGCGCACGTCTACCTTGCGCTTCGGCCTCTTCGAACTTGCCACGCAGGAGCAGGTTCTTGGCAAGCCGTGCTCTGGTCTGTGCATCGTCCTCGTGCTTGGCGAGAATCTCTTCGAGGAAGACCGTCGCCTCTCGCGCCTGGCCGCGATGCTCACTCACGCGTGCGCGGGCGCCGAGGCCGCGTTCGGCGATGGCAGGTACGCGCGATCGGCTGGCGCGCTGCCCGTAGTCGTCGGCGAGGGCGTAGTCGCCGCTCGCCAGCGCAAGCTCGGCGCTTTGCGCGGCATGCTCCGATGCCGCCTTGCCCTTCATCTGATCGGCGGAGGCTAGGCAAAGCTGTAGCGCTTCATCGATGCGCCCTGCGGCCCGTCGATCCTCGATGGCGACCAAGGCTGCCTCTTGGGCAGCTTTGTTGGGGCCGCACACCAGGAGATGCCGCGCGCGCGTGGCCGGTCTAAGCGAAACAAAGGCTGCCTGGAGGCAGCGCCTGTGCAGTGCGCGCCGACGGGTTAGGGGCACGTGGGAATCAATGAGCTGAGCTTGCTCTGCCGACAAGCAGGTGACCTTGCCATCTTGCTCGACGACGAAGCCCGCGCTCATGAGCTCGGCCAAGAGCACATGCAAGGCCTCGGAGCTGTTCTCGCTCAAGGCAGCGAGATGGGCAAAGGGCAGGGCCTCGCCGGCCACCGCCAGGACTTCCAGTGTCTGCGCCGCGCCGCTGCTCAGACTGGCCATGCGCTGGATCAGGCTCGAGGCCAGGCCCCGCTCCTTCAAGAGAGAATCCGGGCTGCGCGTGTGCTCGGGATCCAGAGAGGCGGCCACGGCCATCATGTCGCGAATGGCGCCCGGCACACCCTGGCTGAGCTCGTGAACGCGCTGCGCATAGGCGTTGCTGCAGGCCTGTGGTGCCAGGCTGCGGCACAGAATCGTCGACTCCTGGGTCGAGAGCATCGGCATGTGGAGCGTGCGATGTGCAAGGGCGAAGGGCGGAGCGCTGCTCGTCTGCAAGCACAGAATAAGTAGTAGTCCGGCTCTTGCGTTCGAGCTGGCTAGCGATGCCAGGCCTGGGTCGCCATCGTCGTAGAGCGCAACGATGGCCGGGCCTCTGCTCAGGATCGAGTCGAGACCTGGCCAGATGGCCTCTCGGATGCCGTCGTGGACGGGCAGGGCCGCCTTGCCCTGACGAGAGCAACTCAGCTGATAGCGAAGCAACGCCTCCTCGACTACACGGCGCCGGCCACTGCCTGTGGCGCCGACCACCAGCAGCGTGTGAGCGCTCTGTGGCGCGCTCGAGAAGTCGGCGAGCAGCGTGGTCACCTCCTCGAGCTCGCCCTTTCGGCCGACGAATTCCGGCCGTGAGAAGTTTACCGAGACCAGCTGTGCGCGCCCAGAGCCAGGCAGGTGCGCGGCCTCGCGAATTCGTTGCACGTGGGCCAAAAGGGCCATCGCGCCGCTAGGTCGCCGCCCGGCATCGCTGGCGAGCAGCATGACCAACAATTCGACGAGCGGTTCGGGAAGCTCGCCAGGCAAACGCCCAACGATGTGCTGAGCATCGACGCCCTTGCACACGTGCGCGAGCAGCTCGCGGCGATCCAGACTCGTAAAGAGCGGCTGGCCAGAGGCCAACTCAAAAAGGCTGGCACCCAGGCTGTAGAGATCCGAGCGAGCATCCTGATAGCCGGTGAGCGCTTCGGGCGCCATGTAGCGCACGCTGCCGCTTGCCTGGCCCTCGCCGATGGATCGACTCAGGCCCAGGTCGAGAAGCACGAGGCGATCGCGATCGGCCCAACGGAGATTGTCGGGTTTGATGTCGCCGTGAACGCGCGAGCGTGCGTGCAAGTGACTCAGTGCGGAGCCCAGCTGCTCGGCCATGTCCAGAAGGCATGCGGCCAGCGTCGGACCAGACATGCCGGCGACTCGATCGGCGCAACTCTCGCCAGCAACGAACTCGCAGACGAGAAAGGGCCGCTTGCGAATCGCTGCGCCGATGTCGCCGCCTTTTTCATGGCTCTCCCCCTGCACTGACTCGACCGATTCGATCGAGAAGACTCTTGCCAATCCTGGGTGGCTCAGGGTGCACAGGCTGTCGAGCTCGCCGCTAGCTTCGGTGCCGCCGGAACCAGGGGCACCAGGGGCACCAGGGTGGAGAAATTTGAGGGCACGGGCTGCGCCCTCGTGGGCCAAATCCTCCGCGAGCCAGACGCTGCCCTGCTGCCCAGCCCCCAGGGCTTGGCGCAGGCGGTAGCGGTGATTGACCAGGGCTGCCAATTAAGTAGGCTCCATGCTGCCAACTATGTTAGCAACCCCTTGCAAGTTGGGCAGCCCATTCGAACGATCTTATCGATTTATGGTAACTTAGCTGCAGATGTCGAAGGGCCAAGACGGCAAAGAGGGGCGCGTTGGTGACGCCACGCTCGCCCGGATCGACGATTTGAAGAGCGGCTGGAAATTGCCTGGCGCGCCGGCGGAGGAAGCGCGTTCGCGTGTCGAGCGCAGCGCGCCCGAGCTTTCCGACGTGCCCGTCGCCTCGGTCGTCGTCGAAGCCTCCGGCCAAGCATCAAGCACACGAAGCAAAGGGCCCACCAAGCCACCGCCGCTGGGCCGCAGCACAGGTCCAAGCAAACCGCCTCCGAGCCGGAACATGGGGCCGACCAAGCATCCGGTCGGGGAGGCATCCGAAAGCGCTGCCGGCGATCGTGAGCTCTCGGCAAGCGCTATGGCGGGTGCACTGCCGAGTCTGCCCAAAGCCAAGGCGAGTTCGGAGAGTGCATCGACGCGCCTTAAGCCGAGAACGGTGCCGCCGCCAAGTCCACCGCCAAGTAGCTCGGCGCGAGGCACGTCGCCAGAGCGCTCCTCGTCGAGCAGTGCGGCGCCTCCGCGCAGGCCAAACTCGCCATCGAAGGCGCCGCCCATGCCAGCTCCGGCCGTGGTCAGCACGATCGGGGCCGATGACGAGGAGGAAACCCGCCTCGACAGCCTGGACGCTCCCAACGCAGCACCCGCGCGACCCGCCATCTCCGCTAATGGCTACGCGACCGGCTCGGTGCGCTTGCCCGACAGCTTGCCGCGCAGCCGAGGCGTGCTCGGCGATATCGCCTACCTCTTTCGCGTCATTGCCAGGCGGCGAGCAGCGCGCGTCGAGCTGGCCAAGAACGAGCAGCGCATCGCCAACGAAAAGGAGGCGCGCAATCACAAACTTCTCGAGATGGCCCGCCACGCCATTGGTGACGAGCGCATCGATCTCAAGCTCGTGGACGAGGCCAGAGCCGAGCTGCTTGCCATTGAAGAGAAGCGCTCCCTGCATGCCGGGCGTGTGGCCGCTGCCGATGAGAAGGTGGCGGTGCTCGAACGGCATCGCAGCGAGGAACAGATTCGCGGGCGAGCGGAGCGCGAGCGATTGCGCCTCGAGATCGAGGCCATCGAGACCAGCTTGCAGCCGCTGGTCAAGCGAACGACGGAAGCCCGCAAACAGACCGCAAGGCTCCATCGGCAGTTGCGCAGCCTGGATGACAAGATGCGACTTCGGCAAGCCAGCCTTGTGTCAGTGGATGGCCCAGCCAACGCTGCCGCTGTACAAGCCGAAGTGGCCAGCCTGCAGGCCGAGCGAGACGCAGTGGCCGCCGACGAGCCTGCCATGGCCGCCGAGGTCGATGACCTCGAACCCAAGATTGCCAGCCTAAAATCGACGCGCAGTGAGCTGCGCCGCAAGCTCGAGATCGTGGATCGCGAGGAGAGCCTGGATGAAGTGCGTGTGGCCGAGAAGGTCGCCGCCGTCAAAGCGAGTCGAATCGTCGAAGATCGAGCGGTCAGTGATCAGTCCCTGCGCCGTCAGGACAAACTTCTCGAGCTTGGCGAGGCGCTGCACAACAGCCCGCCGGATGCCCTCAACCCGCGCCTCAAAGCGGTCGTCAAACACGATCTGGAAATCGGCACCCTCGAGCGCAGGGGCCTGGAGCTCGGAGAGCTGATGGCGACCATCGAGACGGCACCAATGATTCGGGGCGCCTTGTATTTGCTGCTCGGCCTGGGCGCGCTGGCAGCCGCCTGCGTATTCGCTCTCAACCGCTGAGCACGATCGCGATGGCGTGCGACCTCAGCGGTCTCAGGCCGCGAGCATCTCGGTGAGGCGCCCCACCGCCCAATAGGTCAGCGCAAATCGACCCGAAGACAAGAGCAGCGCGACAATCGCCAGGGTCATTCCCATGGCGCCAGCCAGTCGAGTCCAGCCGGCATCCTCGCGGCGGCGATAGGCCAGCCAGCCGGCGACGCTCGCGAAGGAACCCAGGCCCATACCCCAATACATGCCACTGGGTACCAGCGCGGCGACCAGGGCCGTCAATCCGAGTATGAGGGCGTAGCGACCCATGGAGCACAGGCTAGCAAGGGCCGCCATGACGCCCAACTTTACGACCCGAGGATTGGGAGCCCGGGGGCGCGATTGCGCGATCTGCATTCCAATTGCCATGGGCGTGCAGAGGCTGTATACGCCTGCTCCCGCCATGGAACGCCAAGAAAACGAGGGGCTAAGCCACGTCGGCCGTTGCGCCATCGTGGGACTGCCCAATGTCGGCAAGTCGACCTTGCTCAATCGATTGATGGGCCTGCGCCTCATGGCCGTGTCGTCCAAGCCGCAGACGACCCGCAATCGGGTGATGGGTGCCGTCAATTGCGAAGGTCGTGAGGGGCGCGCGCAGGTGGTCTTCGTCGACACCCCCGGTATGCAACAGGGCAAAGGGCCCTTTCGCCGCTTCATGCGTGACGAGGCACTCGGTGTGTTCGGCGACGTCGACGCGGTCTTGCTCTTGATCGACGCCAGCCAGCGCAAGCTGCGCACCTTTGCCGAGCTCATGCAATCGGATGCGCGCCCGATGCTCGACGCCCTCGAGCAGTTCGCTGGGCCTGTGGTGCTCGGGCTCAACAAGGTCGATCTCATCGAGGACAAAGCCGAGCTCTTCCCGATGCTCGAGAGCTTTTCTGAGAGT
Source organism: Kofleriaceae bacterium (assembly GCA_024642805.1). Lineage (GTDB taxonomy): Bacteria > Myxococcota_A > Polyangia > Haliangiales > Haliangiaceae > NORP324. The sequence continues at coordinate 8,955 of JAHEAK010000140.1, forward strand.
GAGCGCTTTGCCGAGCTGGTGCCCATCTCCGCCAAGAGTGGCAGTGGTACCGACGACCTCTTGCGCCTCATTGCTTCGCTCTTTCCCGAGGGGCCGCCGCTCTTTCCCGAAGAGATGTACACCGACCGCGCCGAGCGCTTCCTGGCCGCCGAGCTCATTCGCGAGCAGCTCTTTCGCCAGCTGGGCGAGGAATTGCCCTACGCCAGCGCCGTCGTGATCGAGAGTTTCCAGGAGCGCGACAAGGGGGACATCTTGATCTCGGCCGCCATTCACGTCGAGCGCGACTCGCAAAAGGGCATCGTCATCGGAGCCAAGGGCCACAAGATCAAGGCCGTTGGCGAGCGGGCGCGCCATGCGATTTCAGAACTCTTCGGATGCCCTGTCCACTTGAAACTCTTCGTCAAGGTCAACGCCAACTGGTCGCAGGAAGCTCGCGCCCTGCGCGATCTGGGCTACGAATCCTAAGGTCTAGCAATGCAGTCACCACTCATAGCGATCGTGGGTCGTCCCAACGTCGGCAAGTCCACGCTCTTCAATCGCCTGGTCGGCGGCCGCCCCGCGCTGGTTCACGACACCCCCGGCCTCACTCGCGACCGGCGCTACGGTGAATTCGAGTATTTTGCGCGCAAGATCCGAGTCGTCGACACCGGCGGGCTCGACCCGGATGCGGAGCAAGACGTGATCGGCGCTGGCATTCATCGCCAGGCGCACGCCGCGCTGCGCGAGTCCGACGCGGTCGTTCTCGTCGTCGACGCGCGCGCCGGCATCATGCCTCTGGATCACGAAGTAGCGACCATGATTCGCAAGCTGGGGCTGCCCGTGTTCCTGGTCGCCAACAAGATTGATACCGAGAAGTCCGACGCGCTGGTGCACGAGCTGCACGCGCTAGGTATGGGCGAGCCCATGCCTATCTCCGCTGCCCACGGCCGGGGTGTGGATGACTTGGTGCAGGCCATCGTCGATCGTTTGCAAATCGCTCCTGTGCTCGACGATCCAGAAGAGGACGACGAGGACGACGCGGACGAACAGAGCGCCAGCGAAGCTGCAGACGACGAGGAGGAGGACGAGGGTCGCA
>JAHEAK010000764.1 GCA_024642805.1 Kofleriaceae bacterium
TTGCCGCGCCACGTCGCCGACATCGGCGGTGCCGAGACCCGCGAGCGCGTCCGCGTCTGTCACCGTCTGCCCGAAGCCCTCGAAGGAGCCGACGTGGTCATGATGTTGCGCATCCAGAATGAGCGCCTTGGCGATCAAGCCAGCCGCTTTGCCAACACTCGAGAGTACTCGCGCTACTTTGGCCTCAGCGATCGCACGCTCGGCCTGGCCAAGCCCGACGCCATCGTCATGCACCCGGGGCCCATCAACCGCGGTGTCGAGATGATGCCGAGCGTCGCCGACGGTAGCCGCTCGGTCATTCTCGATCAGGTCGCGTACGGCGTGGCCGTGCGCATGGCTGTGCTCTATCTGCTCGGTGGGGGGACCTTCGACGAGTCATGACTAGCGGCGCGTGCAGCGTTCGCGTCTCGCGAGTCACCAAGCAGTACGGCGATTTCGTTGCTGTCGGTGATCTGAGCTTCGAAGTCCAGCGCGGCATCATCTACGGCATTCTCGGCCCGAACGGCGCCGGCAAGACCACGACGCTGCGCATGCTCAACGACATTCTCTTGCCCGACTCGGGCGAGATACGCTTGCTCGACAACCTCGCGCCCGGAGCAGAGGCCGCTCGCCGCATTGGCTACTTGCCCGAGGAGCGCGGCCTCTATCCCAAGATGAAAGTCGGTGACACTCTGGTCTTCTTTGCCGAGCTGCGCGGACTGCGTCGGCGAGATGCGCTGCGACAGAGTGGACTGTGGTTGGAGCGACTGAAGATCGCCGACTGGCACGACAACAAAGTGCAGGACCTGTCCAAGGGCATGCAGCAGAAGGTGCAGTTTGCCTCGGCGCTCATTCACGATCCCGAGTTGCTCATCCTCGATGAGCCCTGGAGCGGTCTGGATCCAATCAACGCCGACGTCCTGCGCGACGTCGTTCTCGCCCAAAAGGAGGCGGGACGCACCATCCTCTTCTCGACCCACCTGATGGAGCAGGCTGAGAAGATCTGCGATTCGGTGTGCATCATCGCTCGCGGCCGCAAGGCCATCGAGGGCGATCTAGAGGAGCTCAAGCGCAGCGCGGCGGCTGAAGGCATGATCGTGCTCGCCTTTGCCAGCGAAGCCGACGAGGCCAGGGCGCGAGAAGGAGTCCTGCGCGCTGACTTCCTGGAGACCTTTCGACCCTGCAAAGAAGGACTCGAGGTGCAATTGCAGCGTGGGCACAAGCCGGCCGAGCTAATGGCGGCCTTGGTCGAGGCACGCATCGACGTGAGCCGCTTCGAGCACAAGCAGCCCAGCCTGCACCAGATCTTCGTGGACAAGGTTGGCGAGCAAGCCGATACAGCCATGAGCGGGCGCTCTTCGGAGGCGGCACGTGAATAAGCAGGCGTACATCATCGGTCGGCGCGAGTTTCTCGAGCGCGTGCGCACCAAGTGGTTCGCCATCGTCACCTTGCTAGGGCCCTTGGGCATGATCGCCGCCATCGTCATTCCCGCCTACCTGAGCGTGCGCAGCGTGCAGGAGGGTTTCAAGATTCAGCTGGTCGATCAGAGTGAGCGCGATATCGGCGCCATGATGAACGTCGACCTCGATGCCAAGGGCGTTGCCTTCAAGATCGAGAGCGTGCCGGCCGACACGCCACGAGAGCTGCTTGAGACTCGCATTCGCAAGGAAGAGATCGATGGCTACCTGGTGCTGCCCAAAGACGTACTCACCGGCGGCACCGTCGAGTACCGAGGCGACAACGCCACCAACATGCTGGTCACCAAAGGGCTGGCCCGCCTGGTCGACTTCGCGGTCTTTCGCACGCGCGGCGCCGATCTGGGCCTGGACGAGCTGTCGATCGCGAGTCTCTTTCAGGACGTCAACTTCGAGTCCAAGCAGACGACCGGGCAGGGCGAAGCCAGCTCCGGCGAGGCCTCCTTCGTGGTCGGCTACGCGGCCATGTTCATCCTCTACATCTCGATCTTGCTGTACGGCGTTGCGGTTCTGCGCAGTGTCATCCTCGAGAAGAACAACCGCGTCGTCGAGATCATCGTGTCCTCGATCAAGCCGATGCCACTCATGCTCGGCAAGGTCATCGGGGTCGGCTGCGTGGGGCTCTTGCAGCTGTCCATCTGGATAGGCATGGCAGCGCTCATCATCGGCTTTCGCGAGCAGGTGCTTGGTCTCTTTGGCGTCAGCGGTGCCGGAGCCATCGCCATGCCCTCGCTCGCCATAGGCGATGTCGTCGTCGTCTTCCTCTACTTCGTCTTTGGCTTCTTCTTCTACGCCGCCCTCTACGCGGCCATCGGAGCCATGGTCAACAGCGAGCAAGAAGCGCAGCAAGCACAGACTCCGGTGATGCTCATGCTCATGATCCCGGTCTTCTGTGTGCAGATCGTGGCGGGCGATCCGCGAGGAGGTGTGGCCGAGCTGCTCACCATGATTCCCTTCTCATCGCCAGTTCTGATGCCCATGCGCTACGTGCTCGATGCTGCATCGATCGTGCAGGTCGGCATCTCGCTGGCAATTCTGGCCATCTCGCTGGTCGGCGCCGTGCTGATCGCCGCCAAGGTCTATCGAGTGGGCATCCTGTCCTACGGCAAGAAGCCGAGCCTCAAAGAGCTCTGGCAGTGGATTCGCCACTAGGCGCGCTCGGCGGCAACCTGGCAGGCGAATTCTTGCCCCCCGGCGAGAGCTCAGGTCCAATTCGTCTATGGACAAGCAGGATTTGGTCGCTCAGGTGG
>JAHEAK010000765.1 GCA_024642805.1 Kofleriaceae bacterium
GAAGTTGGCAAGCGAGACCTCGACGACGACCTGCCCTGGCGAGAGATCGGAGAAAGTCGTAGGCGAGGTCCCGCGCGGCTCACCATCGATGCTGATGGTTGCCCCGGGCGGACGCGTCGTGATCTCGAGAACCGCGCTTTGCGGCACGGGCGCAGCCGCGTCCCACAGAGGCGTGACCATGATCGGAGGGACCCTCGGCCCGGCGTCGGCCAGGAGGGCTTGCGGATTCTTGGTGTTGCTATCGCCCTCGCTCGTGCCGCGGTGCGCCTCGTCTCTGCCTTCGGAGAGCAGCATGGCTAGCAGGCCGATGGTGGCGACAAACGAAATCGCCACGACGATCGGTTTGATGACACTCGGCCGGCGTGTAACCGGGCTTGTTCGCGGCGGCAGCGGGTCGGAGTAGGGCTGGGCGAATCCTGGCACCGGAGTCGTGGCAAAGTTCTGGCTGGCGAATCCAGGCGAGCTAGCCAACATGGGCACGAAGGCCGACTCGCTCGCTTCTGTGGTGGTGGACTCGGTGTGTGCCTCGAGGCCGCCAGCAAAGGGGGCGGCACTCGCCAAGCGCTGTGTGGGCGGCGTGGCTCCTTCGATGGTCGGGGCCTCGCCACTCTCGTCAGCCACGGTGTGCGTAAAGGGATCATGTGCGCCTGCGTGGCGCTGGGGATCCATGCGCGTCTCTTCTTCGGATTCAAAGTCGCGCTCCGGCTCGCGCGTCTCCGGCTGGGCGTCGAGCTGCGGATCGGCCCGCACGCCCGAATCGATGAGGCGCGTGGTCGCCGTCGGCATGTTGACGCGAGCGACGATGCGACTGTCGACCAGATCGCTGTCGATGACGACCGTGTTGCCTTCACTCATCGGCCGAAAGCTGTTGCTCTCGGCAGTGCGCAGGTCGCCGCTGGCAACACTGAGCACACGGGTCTCCTGGTTCTCTGGCGAGATGCGTGCGACGACCGAGCCTCGCGTACCGGCATCGCGCTTGGCCGCTGGCACTTCGAAGAGCAGCTCTTCCTGCCCGCCGAAGCCGACATCGAGCGATGCATCGCGCGAGCCCTCGATGGCCAGGTCGAAGGACACGTCCCGAGACGCAGCCAGCGAAGAGCCTACGGCCGAGGCCAGCGCAGTACCCGATTGAGCCTGCGCGGTGCCGAGGGAGGTCGCTTGCCTGGTACCGCCGCCCAATCCCTCCGTGCTCAAGTCTTCGCGTGGCACGCGCGAGCTGAGCCAGGCGCCCACCTCCATGCTGGTTGCGATTTGATTGCTGGCCTTGATGAAGGCCTCCAGCTCGTTGCCAAAGGTGCGCGCATCGGAGCGCTTCTGCGGATCTTTGTGCAGTGCGTTGGCCATCGCATGGCAGAGCGCTGGGGCCAGGTCTTCGCGGTGGTCGCCGATGTCAGGGACCTTGCCATCGCGGATGGTCTTCATGGCCTGAATCTGATCGTTGCGAGTGACGGCCGGCTTGCCAGCCAGAAGCTCCCACATGACCATGGCCAGACTAAAGACATCCGAGCGACCGTCGAGATGTTGTCCCATGGTCTGCTCGGGAGACATGTACGCGTACTTGCCTTTGACGACGCCAGGACGAGTCTGCTCGATCGAGCTCACCGCTTTGGCGATACCGAAGTCCACGATTTTGATCACGCCATCGAAGGAGACCAGAAGGTTGGGTGGCGAGACGTCGCGATGCACAAGCTGCAGCGGTTGTCCTTGCTCGTTGGTGCGGTTGTGCGCGTAGTGCAATCCGGCGCAGGCATCGGCGCCGATACGTGCGACCAGCGCAGCAGGAATCGGCGCCTCAGATGCCAGTCGAATGAGGTCGCCCGCGTGCACACCATGCATGAACTCCATGGCAATGAAGAAGTGCTCGCTGACTTTGCCGAAGTCGTAGATGTGAATGATGTTGGGATGCGAGAGGCGCGCGGCCAGGCGAGCCTCGTCCTGGAACATGCGCACGAAGCTCTTGTCGTCGAGCAGGTGCGGCAAGATGCGCTTGATGGCGACCATGCGATCAAAGCCATCGAAGCCCTTTTGGCGGGCGACAAAAACCTCCGCCATGCCACCCCTGGCGATCCGCTTTAGGAGGGTGTAGTTGCCGAAGGGGATGCCTGACTCAGTCCCCACGGGTAAATCCTAGCACGCAGCTCCGTCGCGTACGGGGCAAGTATCGGGTATTCTTAGTGCCCATGCAGCGCACCTGCAAATACCGCTGGCTGGCCATGCCGCTCCTCGGAGTGTTGGCTGCCTGTGGTGGGGAGGATGCCTCCATCTTGGTTCGCGTCGAGTTTGGCGATCTTCAGATACCGGAGCAAGCCGATAGTCTGTGCTTGGGTGTGTGGGACGTCGATTCCCAGGGCGGTAGTTTTGGCCAGCGCTACGCCCTGAGCGAGAGCCTGGTTGCGAGCCTGGCTGTGGATCCCGGTCAGGCGTTGCAAGCGAGCATGATGGCGCGCGTTTCCAGGCGTGGCATCGAGGTCAACAGCGCTCAGCAAGTATTCGATTTTCAGAAAGACGCCATCCTCGCCGTGGATCGCTGTGCGCAAGGACGCAGCAGCGAAGCCAGTGAGCGGGGCAGTGCTGTGCTGGCCCAGGAGAGCAGCGTCGCCCTCAGCCAGGGCGGCGGAGGTCCCTGGATCGTCGTGACCTCGGACCAGGACGGGCAGATCTACCAGGCAGGTACCGAAGGTCTCGCAGCCATCGATGTGGCGGCA
>JAHEAK010000766.1 GCA_024642805.1 Kofleriaceae bacterium
GAGCACGTACTCGACGCCCTCGTGGCTCTGGAAACCGAGAAGGACGTCACCTGCTGGACCTCCTTTCGCCAGCTGGATTGGTTCATCGCGGAGATGAACTACAGCGAGCTGGCAACGCTCAGCAAGGTCACTGCCATCAAGGCGTTAACCCGAGCGCTGTGGAGCAAGGCCAGCGAGAAGGCCGGCAGTGGCACGATCTCAGCGCAACAGATCCAGGCCGCGGTCTCTCTGCCCAAGGTCGCCGTCCCCGACGCTGTGGAGGGCAAGTTTGCCAGCTTTGCTAATGACATCGGCCTTAAGAACTATACCGACTACCAAAAGACGGCCGAGCACTGGCGCATCGTCCTGGCTGTGATCCAGGACGAGATGATGCAGACCGGTGGCAAGCCGAGCCTCTTGCCTCTCGACGCCGCTGGTCTCGACGCCTTGGCGGACGCCGCGACTACGCTCTCGCTCATGCTGCTCAAAGAATCGGCTGCCGCGGCGCTTGCCGACAATCAGAGCTTTGTCGATGGGCCCCAGGTACAGCATGCCTTCGAGTCCATCTCCAAGCAGTACGACCTGCCAAGCCCTGCCCGGCTGCGCTCCCCACTGAGCGCCGAGTTGGTGCAGCGCTACCTGCAACCGCTGACGGCCCGCCTCATCGAAGGCAAGTCCAAGGCTCTCTTGCGCTTCAATGAGGCCCGTCGCCTACAACAAGAAGCAAAGACCGGCACCGAGGACACCAAGCAGGCCGCCCTCATGGATCTCAACGCGTCCATCACCACCAATCTGAATCGCGTGGCGCGCATGCCGATGACGCCGGAAGCCGTGTACATGATGCGCCGGCAGCTGCAGTCCTTCGTTCACTTCGTGGCCAAGGGCTATCAGCCGATGCGCGCCGACAACTACCTCGACGACGGCTCCTATGCCGACACCCAGATGGCTCGCCGCTCGTACATCGATGAGGTCGAAGCGCAGAACGTCATCATGCAGCTCTTTCCCCACCGCATGCTCGCCAACGGTGACGTGCTTGTGCGCTACGAGCCCAATCCCGGCCCCGTCACCGGTCTGAAGCTCGAGCCTATCGAGATTCGAGTTCTCGACCACGAGATGAACGGTGTGCGCGACTCCGCCGTGCACTGGATCTCCACGGGCATCGTCTGGGACGAACAGCCCTTCGCCATGGATCCCTTCGCCGCCGAGTACGTGACCGAAGTGGTGTCGATGATGATGGCCACCTGGATGCGCCGTGGTGAGCTCATCGCCAAGGAGCAAGGCAAGAGCGAAATCGACGGCGAAGTCGCCGAGCAGATTCGCACGCGCCGCTATGTGATGGTGCAGCCGCCTGATCCCGCGCACAGTCATTTTGGTGCGGCGGAGGCCGAGAAGAAGGCCGCCCTGCTCGCACAGTACAAGGCGCCGCTCTTCAAGGACATCTCGGCAGCTGCGGGCTTGCCCACCACCATGGAGCGCTTCGGCACCAGCCTCACCGACAACGTCGGCAAGACGGCTGGCGAATCCGCCAACGACGCCGAGGGCTTCGATCTGCAGACCATCATGGGAGGCGGCATCGCGGTCGGCGACGTCAACGATGACGGCTATCCCGATCTCTACCTCAGCGGAGAATCGCTCGGCCGTCTCTATCTCAACAAGGGCAAGGCCGCGCCCGGGCGCTTCACTGACGCCACCGAGGCCTGGGGCCTGCCAACCGACATCGACGATGGCCACGGCACCCTCTTCTTCGATGCCGAGGGCGACGGCGACCTCGACCTCTTGATCTTGCGCTCCAAGCAGCCCTCGATGATGATGATCCAGGACAAGGGAAAGTTCTCAGACGCCGCCAAGAAGCTTGGCTTTCAAACCCATCGCGGCGCGCACGTTGCCCACGTCTTCGACTACGACCGAGACGGCGATCTCGACGTGTACCTGGGCTATTACGGCTCCAAGGAGGCCAATGACGGCAAGGGTCAGGTGCGCAGTGTGCCCTCTCTCGACGGCCGCAACGGCAGCCCCAATCAGCTCTGGCGCAACGATGGCAACACCTGGACAGAGGTGGCCGCCGACGCCGGCGTCGCCGATATTGGTTGGACCCTGGCCCTCGGTTCCTTTGACGCCGACGACGACGGCGATCTGGACCTCTATCTCGCCAATGACTTTGGCGCCAACACCATGTACGAAAACCTCGGCAACGGCCACTTCGCCGACATCACCGAAGCCAGCGGCACCGGCGATCGCGGCAGCGGCATGAACGTCGACGTAGCGGACCTCAACCACGACGGCCGCTGGGACATTTACGTAACCAACATCGACATGTTCTCCAAGAACATCAAGGTTGTCTATCCACGCGACGAATCCACCATCGACATTAGTGAGTCGCTCACCCGCGCCTTCCAGTACCTGTCCGGCAACAAGCTCTACATCAGTCATCCAGAGGGCTACCGTTCCGAAGAGGAGTTGCGCTTCGAGCCCCATGATCGCGGATGGGGCTGGGACGCGGCTTTCTTCGACTACGAGAATGATGGCGATGAAGACCTCTATCTGACCAATGGTTGGGTGACAGGCTCGTACGCCGGCAACCAACGCAACCAGATGTACCTGAGCGACGGATCCTACTTCTTCCTAGCCCCAGAGACCTCTCCCGAGGCCTTTGCAGGCAACACTCGATCCTCGGCGATGGTCGACATCGATCTCGATGGCGACATGGACATCGTCGCCAATCAAT
>JAHEAK010000141.1:0-2752 GCA_024642805.1 Kofleriaceae bacterium
CGTGGGAGTGCGCCTCGCAGAAGCCGCTGTACCAAACGCCGAGCAGGGCCATCAGCACCGGGATGTTCTCCGCCAGCGGCGCGCTGCGGAAGTGCTCATCCGCCTCGTGAGCGCCCTGCAACATGTCCTCGAATCGATCCATGCCGATGATGAGCGCGATGGACATGCCGATGGCGGACCAGAGCGAGTAGCGACCACCGACCCAATCCCAAAATTCGAACATGTTCTTGGTGTCGATGCCAAAGGCCGCGACGGCCTTGTCATTGGTCGAGAGGGCGACAAAGTGCTTGGCGACCGCCTTGTTGTCCTTCAGTTCGTCGAGCAGCCAGGTGCGCGCCGAGGTCGCGTTGGTGATGGTTTCCTGGGTCGTGAAGGTCTTCGAGGCCACGCAGAACAAGGTCGTCTCCGGTGACAGGCCCTTGAGGGTCTCGACCAGATGTGTGCCGTCGATGTTGGAGACAAAGTGCACGGCCAGCCCCTCTTGCCAGTAGGGCTTGAGTGCCTCGGTCACCATGACGGGCCCGAGATCCGAGCCGCCAATGCCGATGTTGACGATGTCGGTAATCCTCTTGCCGGTATGGCCCTTGTGCTGACCGCTGCGCACGGCGTCAGTGAATGTGCGCATCCTGGCAAGCACCTCGTTGACGCCGGGCATGACGTCCTCGCCATCGACGAGGACGGGGCGATCACTACGGTTGCGCAATGCAGTGTGCAGAACGGCCCGGCGTTCCGTGAAGTTGATCTTCTCGCCCGAGAACATGCGCTCGATGTAGTCGGGCACCTTCTCCTGTTCGGCGAGGCCTATCAGGAGATCCAGGGTCTCCGCACTCATTCGATGTTTCGAGAAATCGAAGAGCGCCCCGGGCAGCACCCGGGAGAAGCGCTCAAAGCGCTCCGGGTCGGACTCGAAGTGAGACCGAATGCTCACCTCTTTGGTTGCGGCCCGGTGCTGGGCAAGAGCCTGCCATGCTGGTGTTCGTGTCAACTCACTCATTGCTCGCTCCTCGGCGCTGGATCAGCCGTAGCTCTCGGTGTGCAGGCGCTGCTTCGGAATATCGAGGGTGCGCAGCGCCTCGAGGACGGTTTCCATGAAGCGCGGCTGTGGCTCCTCGCCAAGCTCCTTGGCCGCCACTCGATCCCATTTGCCGAGCGCGGGGCCGCACGCAAAGATCTCGACGGCCGAGGGGTCGGGGATGTACTGGCGCAAGAGCGCGGCATCCACACGACCGGCGTGCACGTGCGAGCCATAATGCTCGGCGTTGGGCTCACGGCTGAGGGCGTGGACGATATTGAGCTTGTCGGGATACTGATCGCGCAAATCGTCTAGAGCGTGCCGGTAGATGACATCGTCCCAGGTGCGATTGCCGTAGATCAGCGTGTGCTTGACCTTGAGGTCGTGATGCAGGGCGTACTTGATGATGCTCCAGTTGGGCACCACACCCGAGCCGGCACAGATGTGCACGACGTGATCGGTACGGCTCTCGATGTCGTCTGGCAGGTAGTAGTGCCCGGTGAAGCCCGTGATCTCCAGACGCGCACCCACCGGCGTCCGATTGACGAGCACTGGCGAGAGCAGCGGCGGATACTTGGTCTTGCCCGAGACGTAGCGCTCCTCTTTGATGGTCACCGCCAGGTACTTCTCATGCGGCGAGGAGGCCAGCGAGTAGGCGCGCGGCTTCTCTTTACTGCCCTTGTGATCTTCCAGGAACTGGCACCAACGCTGCACACCCTCGAACTGGCGAGGGTCGATCGTGCAAAAGTGGCCGGGCTTGTAGTCCAGCGACTCGTTGCCGCTAAAGAGCAAGAGCGTGGTGGTGTCGGAGGTCTCGCGGATGGTCTCGGCGACCATGACCTCGAGCTTCTTGATGCGTTTGGTCTTCTTCTCGGGCTCGCTCATTGGGCTTAGGCCTCCGCCAGGATCTTGTTGAAGGTTGCGCTCGGCCGCATGGCCTTTGCGCACAGCTCGACCTTGGCGTGGTAGTAGCCGCCAATGTCGACGGGCTTAGCTTCGGCGGCGGCCAGCTCGCCAACGATAGTCTTCTCGTTGTCGGTGAGCGCCTTGGCCAGACCCGCAAAGCGCTTGGCAAGCTCAGCATCCTGCTTCTGTGCGGCCAGCTCTTGGGCCCAGTACATGGCCAGGTAGAAGTGGCTGCCGCGGTTGTCGAGCTCACCGGCTTTGCGCGAAGGTGACTTGTCATTGACCAGGAGCTTGCTGGTGGCCTCGTCGAGCGCGTCGGCGATGATCTTGGCGCGCGGGTTGTGATTTTGCTCAGCAACGTGCTCGAGCGAGACGGCCAGCGCCAGGAACTCGCCCAGGGAATCCCAGCGCAGGTGGCCTTCACCCGTGAACTGTTGCACGTGCTTGGGCGCGGAACCGCCGGCCCCGGTCTCGAAGAGGCCACCACCATTCATAAGCGGCACGATCGAGAGCATCTTGGCGCTGGTGCCAAGCTCGAGGATCGGAAAGAGATCGGTGAGGAAGTCGCGCAGCACGTTGCCGGTCACCGAGATGGTGTCCTGCCCGGCCTTCAGGCGGGTCAGCGTGAAGCGGGTCGCTTCGACTGGCGACATGATCTTCAGCTCGAGGCCGCTTGTGTCGTGGTCTTTGAGATAGCGCTCGACCTTGGCAATGATCTGCGCGTCGTGGGCGCGATCTTTGTCCAGCCAGAACACGGCAGGGGTCGCACTGGCGCGTGCGCGGCCAACGGCCAACTTGACCCAGTCGGCGATCGGTGCGTCCTTGGCCTGGCAC
>JAHEAK010000141.1:2762-9961 GCA_024642805.1 Kofleriaceae bacterium
TGGACGTGGGATCGAAGGCGCCGTTCTCGCGACAGAAGTCGATGACCACCTGGTACAGGCCGGCGTAGCTCGAGTCGGGAATGACGGCCAGGGTGTCTTGCAGCTTGCCGTCAGGCCGGCGTAGCTCGAGTCGGGAATGACGGCCAGGGTGTCTTGCAGCTTGCCGGCGGCGTTCCACATCTTGCCGGAGCTGCGAATCATGGCAGGCATCGAGGCGTCGATGATGACGTCGCTTGGCACATGCAAATTGGTGATGCCCTTGTCGGAGTCGACCATCGCCAAGGCAGGGCCAGCCTTGTAGATGGCGGCGATGTCGGCCTCGATGGCAGCGCGCGTGTCAGCGGGCAGTGAGCCGAGCTTGCCGAGCAAGTCGCCAAAGCCGTTGTTGACGTCCACTCCCAGCTCATCGAAGGTAGCGCCGTACTTGTCGAAGAGGCTCTTGTAGTACACGCGAACGGCGTGGCCAAAGATGACCGGGTCAGAGACCTTCATCATCGTCGCCTTCATGTGCAGCGAGAAGAGCAGACCCGACGTGCGCGCGTCTTGCACCTCCTTGTCGAGGAAGGCGACCAGGGCGCGCTTGCTCATCAGCGTTGCATCGATGATCTCACCGGCTTGTACCGCCAGCTCCTTGAGCGTGCTGGCCGCACCAGCGTCGTCGACAAGCTCGATCTTGACGCGGGTGGCCTTGTCGAGGGTGAGCGACTGCTCGTTGTGAAAGAAGTCGCCGCTGGCCATGGTGGCCACGCGGGTCTTGCACTCTTTGCTCCACGCGCCCATCGAGTGCGGGTTGCTGCGAGCGTACTGCTTGACCGCCTTGGGTGCTCGGCGATCGGAGTTGCCCTCGCGAAGCACGGGATTGACCGCGCTGCCCTTGACCTTGTTGTAGCGAGCGGCGACATCGCGCTCGGCATCGCTGCTTGGTTGCTCGGGAAAGTTCGGAAGTGCGTAGCCCTGGGCTTGTAGCTCGGCAATGGCGCTCTTGAGCTGCGGCACCGAAGCGCTGATGTTGGGCAGCTTGATGATGTTGGCCTCGGGGCGCTGGGCCAGCTCGCCCAGCTCGCCGAGAGCGTCGCCAACCCGCTGCTCAGGGCTGAGCACCTCGGGAAAGTGAGCCAGGATGCGCGCCGCCAGCGAGATGTCGCGGGTCTCGACCTCGACCCCCGCCGGAGCCGTGAATTTCTGGACGATCGGCAACAGCGAGTAGGTCGCCAGCGCAGGTGCTTCGTCGGTCAGGGTGTAGATAATCGTCGGCTTCGAGCTCATAGCTGCGTACCTTATGCGATCTGTTGGCCCTGGCCCACCGCCGCAAGCAACCATCATGCGGGCTTGTGCGGCGGCGCCCCCGAATTGCCCTCAGGAGAGCGCAAATGAGGCCAGGAAGGCCCTTGAGCGCCTTGCCGTGGCCATCTAGTCTGAACACGGGCGAGAGATCAGACGAGGTAGGAACGATGGGTACCCTTGCAAGCTTGCTGGCGATTGTCTGCTCCGCCTCCGTCGTGGCGAGCTGCGGCAGGAGTGAGGGCAAGGGGCCACCTGGCGCGCTCGCCAACAAGAAGGGTGCGAGCAGCGAGGACGCCGCGCCTGCCCATGCCGAGCTTGGCCCGGGCAGGTTTGTGATGGCCTGCTGGGAGGCCTACAACGCCAAGGACGAGGGGCTGCTTGCCAAGTGCTACGGCGATAGCTCCGAACTCTCGCTTGTCGATTTTGCGCCACCGATGCGAGCTGTCGGTACGAGCGCGGCTCTGGCCTTTCACAAGAGCTTCTGGGACTCCTCCTCCGATCTGAAATCCGAGGCTCAGCTGGTGCTGCGCAGCGGTCAACGAGTCGCCGCCATCCTCTTGACTAGCGGCACCAACGATGGCCCCTTCTTGGATGAACCGCCGAGCGAGCAGTCCTTCTCGCGCCTCGAGGCCCAGCTCTTGAGCGTCGACCCGCAGGGAACGATTGCCAAGACCGAGATCTGGCTCGATCAGAACACCGTGGCGCACCAGGCGGCCTTGCCGGCGATGGCCGGAGCGCCCGATCAAGAGAGCGCCTGGCCGGAGGAAATCTTTCAGGTCGCCGAGAACAGTCCAGCGGAAAGCGCCAACCTGAAACTCGTACAAAGTCTTAGAAAGTCCATGCAAGATGGCAATACAGCCCCGTTCATGGCGCATGTCGCCGAGGATGTGAGCTTTCGCTATCAGGGACAGCGCGAGCTAGCGGTCGGCCGTGAGGCCTATGCCAAGGTTCTCACATCGTGGATGGGCATGAACCAGCGCGTACGCCTGGAGCGCGATCTGTGGGCCGCGGGCAAGTGGGTCGTTTCAGTCAACGACAACATCACGCCTGCAGAAGCGGGCCCGCCCGAGGGTAAAGGTCAGAGCGTCAAGAGCCGCACCCTCGAGTTCTTTCGATTCGTCGACGGCAAGCTCTCGAGCCATTGGGTCTTTGAAAACAGCCAGGTCTACTCGCGCCCGCACTAGGCACGAGCAAGCCCGACAAGACAATGAGAGGCAAGATACAGCCGGCGCGCGGGCACCGGCTGCATCGATCGAGTGACTATGCGCTTGGCTGCGTGTTGCGCGCGCTGCCCTTGGCGGCCACGGTCTTGGGAGCCGCGTCTTTGTCATCGCCCTCTGTGCCTGCGTCCTTGCCGGCCGCTTCGACCACTTCGATCTTGGGACCGATGTCGAAGTGCGCCATGAGCTTGGCGTGAATCGCCTTGAAGATCTCAGGGTTCTCCTTGAGAAAGTCCTTGGCGTTTTCACGGCCCTGGCCGATGCGCTCGTCGCCGTAGCTGAGCCAGGCGCCGCTCTTGTCGATGATGCCGGCCTCGACGCCGTGATCGATAAGCTCACCCTCAATGGAGATGCCCTCGCCGTAGAGGATGTCGAACTCGGCCTCGCGGAAGGGCGGTGCGACCTTGTTCTTGACCACCTTGACGCGGGTGCGGTTGCCGACCACGCCGTCGCCCTTTTTGATGGCGCCGATGCGGCGGATATCCATGCGCACCGAGCAGTAGAACTTGAGGGCGTTGCCGCCGGTGGTGGTCTCGGGGCTGCCGAACATGACACCGATCTTCATGCGGATCTGGTTGATGAAGATGACCGTGGTGTGCGACTTGGAAATGGCACCGGTCAGCTTGCGCAGGGCCTGGCTCATGAGGCGAGCGTGGGCGCCGACGTGGTGATCGCCCATATCACCCTCGAGCTCGTTGCGCGGGGTGAGCGCCGCCACCGAGTCGATGACGATCAGATCCAGAGCGTTGGAGCGCACCAGCATGTCGGCGATGTCGAGAGCTTGCTCGCCGCAATCGGGCTGCGAGACCAGGAGCTCATCGGTCTTGACGCCGAGCTTGCGTGCGTAACCGACATCGAGCGCGTGCTCAGCATCGATGAAAGCGCATACACCGCCGCGCTTTTGCGCTTCGGCGATGGCATGCAGGGTCAGAGTGGTTTTGCCGCTCGACTCCGGTCCGTAGATCTCGACGATGCGACCGCGGGGCAGACCGCCCACACCAAGGGCGATGTCCAGACCGATGGATCCCGTCGAGGTGGTTGCGACCTCGAGAACCGGTGCATCGTCCAGGCGCATGATCGAGCCGCGCCCGAACTGCTTCTCGATGGCGCCCATCGCCAGTTCAATTGCCTTGCCGCGATCGTCGCTGACTTCTACTTTTTTATTGCTGCTCTTGCTTGCCATCTGGATGCTCCGTTACTGGGCCTCGACCCGGTTATATAAATCGCTGCGCCACCCCCGGAGGGGCTTCGGTTGCCTCCTGTGCGGCAGGAGTTGCGCCCGGTTGGTGTCCTTTCTACCCCTGCGGTATGACGGCCAATCGCCGTTGAACACCGCTCATGGGCTATTCCAGACGCCAGCTGGCGATTTTTTCGTACTCAGAAGTTTCCGATTCTACTGAGCTTTTGTAGAGAAGCAAGCTTTCGACCGCACTTTTACTGAACACGTGCGCAGGAACTGATTGAACTAGCTTCGTCAGGTCGGGGGCGCCCTTGCAGCGAGCCATGGTGAGGTGCGGATGGAAGGCGCGCGACTCGGCCGGGAAGCCGAGTTCGACCATGGCCGCCGACACCGAGCCGGCCAGCGCCGCCAGGCTCCCAGCCCCATCATCGATGCCGGCCCACAGCACCTGCGCCTTGTCGATGCTGGGAAAGCCACCCAGATCCCGACAGCGCATCTCAAAAGGCTTGTGACCGACAATCGCTCGCTGCACCCGATCTCGAATGGCGGGCACGACCTCGGGCTTGACCCAGCCCAGATAGGAAAGGGTCACGTGGTAGCGAGCAGGTGCCACCCAGCGCAGGTCCATCTTGGCGGCCGTGCTTTGCTCTTTGATGAGCGTGGCGGCGCCCGCCACCGCACGCAAGGTGCGCAGCGACACCGGAATGCCAATGAACAGACGCATGCTTTCGCTTTCGAGACTCACTGCTACTCCTCAGACTCTAGCGTTGCCACCAGCTGCCGTCGAACCATGTTGAGCGCCCAATGCGCCGCCAGTCGACGCACCTGATCGCGCGCGCCGGGCCAGTTGTACTTTTTGGCATGGCGCTGTCCACCGGGACCGGCGACCGCGATCCAAACCGTGCCGACCGGCTTGTCGACGCTGCCGCCATCGGGGCCCGCGATGCCACTCACCGAGACGCCCCAATCGACGCCGACGCGCTCGCGCACGCCGATGGCCATCTCCAGGACGACCTCTTCGCTGACGGCGCCGTGCGCGGCCAGAGTGGCCTCCGACACGCCCAGCTGGCGGACTTTCTCGGCATTGGAATAGGTAACGCATGCGCCCATGAAGCACGCAGAAGAGCCGGGAATCGCGGTTATCAGGCTGGCTACCATGCCGCCCGTGCACGACTCGGCGCAGGCAATGCTCTGGCCTTTGTCGATGAGCTTGCGCACCAAGACGGCCGGCAGGCTGTCGCCATCGTAACCGTAGATGAGCCCATCGAGCCGCGCTTCTACCTCGACGCACATCGCGTCGAGTCGAGCCTGCGCGACCGTGGCATCGCGGTGGCGAAGCACGAGCTTGACCAGGGTCTCGGGGAACTTGACCTGGTAGTGCAGGCTCGCGCCCTCTTCCATGCGCAGTCCTTCAAGAGCAGTGGCGATCTGTGACTCGCCGCGACCGAAGACTCGAAAGATCTTGCGCGCGATGTGGTCGCTCTCTTCGCCTCGTGCCTGCAAGAGCTCGCCGACGCGGGCGCGCAGATGCGTGTCGAAGATCGCGTGTAGCTCGCGGGGCGGGCCGGGCAGACAGATGACGAGGGCATTGCCAAGCTGGATTTCGAAGGCGGGAGCCAGGCCAGCGGGATTGTCGTAGACCCGCGAGCCTTGCAGGCAGCGCACCTGACGGGTGGCGTTGTCGACAAGAGCGATACCGGCGCTGGCAAAGCGCGTGCGCATGCGCTCGGCGGAGGGCTCGTGGATCACGGCGCGCTGCCTGGCGATCTCGGCCATCACATCCACCGTCAAGTCGTCCATGGTCGGGCCCAAACCGCCAGAGACGAAAACCAAATCACTGCGCTGAGCGGCGTTTTCGATGCACGCCCGCATGGGGGCCACCAGGTCACCGCACGTTATTATGTGCTCGACCGTGACCTCCAGGTCCCAGAGGGCGGCGGCCAGCCAGGAGGCGTTGGTATTGACTATCTCGCCCCGGCACAGCTCGTCACCGACAGTAATGAGTTCGGCCCTCATGGCCCGGCCATCGTACACGGGCCGGTCGCTTAACGCGTCGGATCTGCCTGGAAACGTTGACGACGCTTTTTGGACTCCCCTAAACTCATGGCGAGGCTTCCACTGACCTCCGCAGTCGACTCTTGAAAATCAGGTACGCAGCAAAAACTGATGTTGGAATGAAGAGGACTCACAACGAGGACTACTTCTCTCTCATCGAAGACGAACAACTCTTCATCGTTGCCGATGGCATGGGCGGTCACGCCTCTGGCGAAGTTGCATCGAAGATGGCTGCCGAAACCATCAGTGAGTTCTATCAGCGCACCAAGGACGAAGAGGCGACCTGGCCTTTCAAGATGGATCGATCGCTCTCCTACCTGGAGAACCGATTGGTGTGTGGTGTGCGCCTGGCCAACCTGCGCATCTTCGAGACTGCGTGCCGAGAGATTCGCTACAAGGGCATGGGCACGACCATCGTCGCTTCGCTAGTGAGTGGCGACAAGGTCTACATGGGCCACGTCGGCGACTCGCGCAGCTATCGCATCCGCAAGGGCGAGATAACCCAGCTCACACGCGATCACTCGCTGCTCGAAGACTACAAAGAGGCCAAGCCCGACATGACCGAGGAGGAGGAGCGCAACTTCCCTCACAAGAACGTCATCACGCGCGCCCTCGGTATGCGTGAGACCGTGCAGGTCGACATCAAATCGCATCAGATCGAGGACGGCGATGTCTACGTGCTGTGCTCCGATGGCCTCTCGGGCATGCTCAGCGACGACAAGATTCTCGAGATCGTCGACGGCGCCGACACGCTAGAGCGTGCGGTCGCCGAGCTCACGGATAACGCCAACCGCTCCGGCGGTACTGACAACATCACGACGCTGCTACTGCACTGTAGCTCCGACTAGGCTGCCCTCGGGCGCTGGCGATGGTTCGCTCTCGGGCCCGCCACTCGGAAGGACACGAGCGACATGGCCACCTACTCCATTGATTCGAAGGCAAGCCGCCTGGTTGTGACCGCGCGCTCGAGCGTGCACAACACGGATACCAGCTTTGGCGGCATCGAGGGCAGCATCGACGCCGAACCCGGCAAGCTCGCCAGCATCGCCGCGCAGCTCACCGTCGACATGCAGAGCGCGGATGCCGGCGACTGGCTCAAGAACCGCAAGCTGCGCAAGGACATGGACTTTGAGAAAAATCCCAGTGCCAGCTTTCGACTCACCGGCCTGAGCGATCTGATCGAAAACGGCGAAGAGGTCAGCGCCACGGTCCAGGGCGAGCTCATCTGGCGAGGCAAGACCGTGCTGGTCAGCGCCAAGGGCAGCGGCACCATCGGCGCCAGCGAGCTCATCGCCAAGGGCAACTTCGATCTCGACGTCAGGAAGCTCGGTATCACGCCGCCGAAGGTCTTGATGATCAAGGTCGAAGATGTCGTGAGCTGCGCGATCGAAATTCGCGCGCGCGTTCGCTAAGAGCAGACGCTATTTGCTCTCGGCCGCTGTCGGGGCGAAGAGCTCGGC